>JAOZOL010000233.1 GCA_029933295.1 Desulfobacterales bacterium
CAAGCGTGATAAACACTCTTTTCCGCAAACCGATATATTGCCACCATTTCATTAGAGCCAACTCCCAAAATTTCTGGTCTTAATTCATAACTACTAATGCTTTGGTAACCAAAAGTGACATATGTGATCTAACAGCCAGTTAAGGAGGTCTGAATTTCTTCATTATATACCTGAATTTTGCATGAAAATTGATAAGAACTTTTTTATCAATTGAAAATAAAGGCGTTGTGAAGAATTATAAAATTTTTTCTTCACAGAAAATGCCGCTGATAGGCATTTAAACCTCTGTTACATTAATGGAATTACACAAAATAACACTCCGGAATGAGCGGACAGTCCTTTTCTTCTTCATTATCCGTGTGCGTTTTTTTATAAATCGCTTCAATGGCTTTTTCCATTGTAGGATAAATATGATGACTGCCGATTTTTTCAGGAAGATGTGTGCGTTTAAAGACACCCATTACCGATTCGTTTACGCCGCTCAACGAAATATCCACCCCCGCGCTTCTTACCCTGTCCACGAGCAGTGAAAGGGTTTCCTCGCCAGAGGCGTCGATGTCGTTAATACCGTTTGAAACAATGACAATATGCTTTAGATCATTTTTGTTACGCATGATTTCCATGATTTTGTCTTCCAGGTAACTGGCATTGGCAAAGAAGAGGGGGCCGTCAAAGCGGATCATGGCAATGAATTTGCATTCCGCAAGGCCGTGGCTTTTGGCGCATCGAAGGGCATGGTCTTCCGCCCTTGAGAGGGAAGCCACCGTGGGCCTCATCATTTTATAAAGAAATATGCTCAACGAGAGCACCACGCCGATCATGATGCCCTTATCCAGATGCGGTGCAAATCCCAAAGTGCAGATAAAGGTGATTATTGAAATAAGTCCGTCATACCACTGGGCTTTCCATGCGTGAAGGAAGCCGGACATATTGATCAGACCGAGTACGGCCATCATGATGACGGCTGCCAGTACGGATTGCGGCAAATGATAGAGAAGCGGCGTGAAGAACAACAGGACGATAACCACGGCCAGGCTGGTAAATACACTGGACAGCCCTGAAACAGCACCGGCCTGGAGGTTTACTGCGGATCGGGAAAAGGAA
The DNA here is from genome assembly GCA_029933295.1 of Desulfobacterales bacterium. Classification (GTDB taxonomy): domain Bacteria; phylum Desulfobacterota; class Desulfobacteria; order Desulfobacterales; family Desulfosalsimonadaceae; genus JAOZOL01. The sequence goes on from JAOZOL010000233.1 coordinate 1,105, forward strand.
CCCGATGTCGGATAACTTTTACCGATGCTTCCAACAATATTCGCAAGCCCCTGTCCGATCAATTCCTGATTCGGATCCAGTCGCTGTCCTGTTTTTCCGGCCATGGCCTTTGCAATGGAAATGGCCTCCATAAATCCCAAAAGCGAAATAATGATGGCATAGGGAAAAAGTTGTCCCAGAACCTTTAAATTAAGTTTCGGTATTGACAGTGACGGAAGTCCCTTTGGAATATCGCCGATAACATTGCCGCCGCCCATCATAAGGATGTCGTCTTTTTTTAGCGGACTGTTGCCGATTTTGATCCGCCAGATGCGGCCGTCACATTTCATATCGGCGGCCACTTTGTTTTTTGGAATAAATGCCAGTGATCCGTCAGGTTGCAGGCAGCCGGCAAATAGTACATTTCGCAATTCCCTGCGGAGTTCGTGGGATTTTTTCTTTAACTGGACAATGTTAAAATTAATAATATTTACCATATGTTCAGTGTTCATAACACCGACGATGTTATGATTTTGCTGATCCTTTGTTAGTCTATCATAGGACGCGGCTCTGTCGTCGGACAGGTCGGCAATTTTGGAAACCGTGTTATTAAATTCCATGATGCGGTTTTGTAGTTGAGCATCTTCAATTCGTGAGAGACTCACACGTGTGTTGTGTTCAAAACCGGTAGACCATGAAATCACCACAGTTATGATAACAGCCACAAGGACGTTGGGAATTTTTGGAGATAACCATCGCAATCCATACATGATGGCGAATGCGGCGGCACCCATAAAAAGGGTAGGCCAATGGGTATAATGAACAGCGGCCTGGACCACCCGGATAATTGTCTCGTAGTGATGCCCGGCTTTATCGACATAAACGCCGAACATTTTAGAAAGCTGAGAAGAAGCGATAATAATGGCCGCTGCATTTGTAAAACCATTGACAACGGGGTGGGAAAGAAAATTTACGACAAGCCCGAGCCTGAGGAGACCTAATGAAAGTTGAAAAACACCTACCATTAAAGCCAGTAAAATGGCATAGGTAATATATCCCTGACTACCGGCCGTGGCCAGAGGCTCTAAAGAAGCTGCGGTCATCAATGAAACGACGGCCACCGGCCCGGTTGCAAGCTGCCGGCTTGAACCGAATAATGCGGCAATCATGGGGGGGAGAAAAGACGCATAGAGGCCATAATAAGGAGGAAGCCCGGCCAGTTGCGCATATGCCATGGATTGCGGAATGAGAACCAGCGCCACCGTTAATCCTGAAATGGCATCTGTTTTAAAGCTTGCAAAATTATAATCTTTGAACCAGCCCAAGAACGGAAATATTTTCTCTAACATACAGCTCCTCGATGTCAGGGCTTGTCCGGAAATAAGTGTTATTTTCGGGCAACGCCCAGATTCCTATCCTGCCGTTAAAATTCGTCTGCTGGCAAGGTTCAGTTCATTAAAGAGTGTGCCGGCGTTATAAAGGCCGTAAGTGTTAAATCGTAACACTGCATCAACCATTCCAAAAATAATTATGGCTGTTTTTCGAGCAGGGACCACTCCGATGGACCCGTCTTTTTTCCCGAGATTTATGGCGCGTTCGAACATGTCCACAAAGCAGGTATAGATAGCTTCGAGGTGGGTCCGGAACGCTGCGCTGGCATGGGCCCGAACATAGGCCTCATGACGATGCAGAAGAAGGAAGCGGTCCTCCATGGAATTTGCCAGTTGAAGATAAAATGAAATAATGTCTTCGACCATGGCAAGGCCGGTTTTTAATTTTTTTTCTTTATTGTACCGTGCAAATTCCGCAACAATATTTTCCTGAAATTCCGTTAAAATGGTCAGAAAGAGGTTCTCTTTGTTTTTGAAATGATAAACAATCGTGCCTTCTGCCGCACCGGTCATTTTGGAAATTTCCGACATATGGGTTTCTTTGAACCCTTTAGCCGAAAATAATTTTATTGCAGCGTTTAATATGGCTTCTTTTTTGTTCTTTTTCATAAGGATAAGTCTGGTCTTAACTGAGCGCTCACTCAGTTTTTTATCAATATCGAAAAATGAAGTCAAGCAAATAAACTTGATGTCTTCCTGAAAAGTCTGTATTTTAAAAATTTAAAGCATATCGCTGTTTTTAATATTTTGTCTGTTTTTTTTTCACGCAAATCAAAAAAAACTGGAAATTATTTAATGATGAACAATTTCGGGAAGATGCTGTTTGAACAGTCGGTTCTCTGGGGTCAGAAAATCACTATCGCGATAATTGTTCTTTTACTTTTTTGGGTAATGGCCGCTGTATCCCAAAGGGTAATCAAAAAAATTTCCGGATCATTACAATTGGACTCCCGCATTACATCACTGATTGCGATATCAGCCAAAATATCACTGATTATCATCGGCGCTGTTGCCATATTTGCGATTATGGGGATTAATATATCAGCACTGATAGCGGGGCTTGGTTTGACGGGTTTTGCCCTCGGATTTGCGTTAAAAGACACGATTTCAAATCTTCTGGCCGGAGTCCTGCTTATATTAAATCATCCGTTTTCCATCGGAGATCGCGTTAAAGTGGCTAATTATGAGGGTATTGTTGTTTCCATTGACCTTCGATATACGGAGCTTGAGGACAAAGGCGACAGGATACTGATTCCAAATTCAAAATTATTTACGGATCCTATTACTGTTCTGCAACAGAATAAAATAACCAAATAAATTTTATTTATGATAGAATGAAATATCAATGAAGGGGGCAGGCATGAGATTGATTCCGGGCAGGGTGGTCGTAATACCATGGATTTTTCTATTGTGTTTTATTTTTAATTTTGGCTGCGCTTCGGTTACTTATGAAAGAGGGCATCCACGAGTTTATAAACTGGAATACATTAAACGCGTTGCTGTTTTGCCGTTTGGCAATGTGAAATTCACCGATGAAGTCATGGAACGGCTGGTGAATAATTCAAAATGGCGGGTTGTCGATCAGGAAAGCCTTGGAAAAATAATGAGGGAATTCGGGTTCGAAAATTCCAGGGTGTTTGATAAAGATATGGCGGTCAAACTGGGGAAAAGTGCCGGTGTTGATCTTGTTATTTTCGGAGAGTACCGTGAGGACAGTGTTGTTGTTAAAGCCGCAGATGTTGCGACAGCAGAATACCTGGCATACGAGAACATTGACCTTGGGGATTACAAAGGCATGGAATTTCGTGCGGCAAAGGCGGCTACGGTTCTGGTTCCGTATCGGATCAAGTTAATTGACGGCAAGCCCAATGCCATCCTGTGCGGGGATGCGGCTGATCAAAAGATTGATGAATAAGTACCTGAATTTTGCATGAAAATTGATAAGAATTTTTTTATCAATTGAAAATAAAAGCGTTGTGAACAATTATAATATTTTTTTATCAATTTTTACCCTAAGGGCGAGCCGGAGGCTCCCATCTGCTGCGTTATTAACGGCTTGCA
>JAOZOL010000030.1 GCA_029933295.1 Desulfobacterales bacterium
GTCGCCGGTTACGGTAAATACGCTGTATAAAATGAAACAAAAAAATGAAAAGATTGTAGCTTTAACTGCTTATGATTATCCGTTTGCAAAAATTGCGGATGAAGCCGGAGTTCACATCATCCTGGTCGGTGACTCCCTGGGAATGGTAATCCAGGGCGCCATCAATACGCTGGGGGTGACCATGGATGAAATGGTCTACCATACGCGGATTGTAGCAAAAACAGCCCAACATGCCATGGTGGTTGCCGATATGCCGTTTATGTCGTATCAAACATCCATGACGGACGCCATCGCCAATGCAGGTCGATTTTTAAAAGAATCCGGAGCAGCAGCGGTTAAGCTTGAAGGCGGCGCGGCTGTCAGCAAGACCATTAAAGCGATGTCTGAAATCGGAATACCGGTTCAGGCGCATATCGGCCTCCTTCCGCAATCCGTCCATCAGATGGGCGGATACCGGGTACAACGGGATGAAGAGCGCCTGTTGGCTGATGCGTGTGAAGTAGAATCGGCCGGGGCTTTCTCCGTGGTACTTGAAGGGATACCGGCGGACATATCTTTAAAAATCACACAAACAGTCTCCATACCCACCATCGGCATCGGTGCAGGCCCTGATTGTGACGGGCAAATACTGGTTATCAACGATCTTTTAGGGATCAATGACAGGCATATTCCAAAATTTGTTAAACAATATACTTCCATCAGACAACAGGCCGCCGAAGGGATCAAGGCTTATGTCTCCGATGTCCAGGATGGAATTTTCCCGTCCAGGGATCATTCATATTAAAATCAAGCCACTATTTAGATGAATAAAATTATTAATAAATATCCAGGCTCTGATACATTCCCCCTTGAAACCTATACTATTGAGCTCCCTTTTAACAGGCTCAAGCTGGGCGTTGACAACGTCCGCTATGACGTCCATATCAGCCCTGAATTTCATAAAAGAGCCCAACTCATCATTTTTGAGCTGATCATAAAACATGCCGAGGCGTCCGAGCCTTTTACGATTAATAAGCAATTCAACTGGTTTAAGGAAACGCCGTTGTTCAAACGGCTTTGTGCGGAAATTTTAACAAATGGCGTTAATCAGGCCAAATCCAAGCATGAAATTCAAATTGATTTTCTCGCCCAGGTAGCCCTGGTCAAGTTGCTCATCGAAGAAATTCAAAATCAATACGAAAAAGTCATTCAGCATTGTAAAACCGTTATTCGAAAGCAGGAAATTTCAGAACAAGTTGAAATAACATTAAAATTGCGGGAAGAAATGGCCTCCATCGTTCACCGGAAAAACCAGATACTTCAAAAGGTCGGAGCGGAACTTTTTGATTTTTTTATTGATGTCCAGAAAGATATGAATAAACTCCGGGTTTCAAATTTTGGCGAAGAAGCACGACTTCCGGAAGAACTTTTTTTAAATCCGATCCTTCATGTCACGAACCAGACAGATGGATTTTTCTTAAATGACAAATATGTATTACTCGGCCACCGCGTGGAAGATCCTGTTAATTATGATACCCTGCTCCATCTGCTTACCTCATTTTTAAGCCATCAATTAAATGAAAAATCAATGGATCAAAAATCGACGGCAAACCATCCCCCAACGCATACCCCAACGCATACCATTGATTCCTTGAAAAAAAATATTCCCCCGGCAATTAAAAATATAAATGCCGCTTATGACTCCAGTATCGATAAATGGATAAAACATACGGATAATATAGATAAATTGTTTGATTTTTTTCACACCAGAGATGTTTATAAAAAATTAATACATAATAATACAGACGAACAAACGGTTCGAAAAATTAAAACCAGGCTTAAAAACCAGAAAAAATTGTTCAATAAGTTTTTCAGGCAAATTGCCAGAGAAAAAATGATCGATGGTATTGTTGCTGCTTACAAAATGAAACAGACCTTTGAACAATATTGTCCGCCCCTTTCACCCCAGGAATATTTACAATATCTTGTTGTTCCAAAAGCCAGAAAAAATACAATCCGAAAATTAAACCGGTTTAAAAAATATTACGGAAAAAAATTTCCCTTAAAACCGCTTAAAAAAACCATGAGAAGTGTCAGCAACACTAGTAAAAACGTCCAAAAAGCATTGGTGATCCGGTTTTTAAAAGATTTTTCAAAATATCACAGGGATCTGATGAATTTCAACCTCATCCGGGAAGCCGCAGACAGTATCAATCTCACCACTGAGGATAAAATCATTAAACTGTCCAGGGAAAATCATACCCTCTATGAGTTCGTACTGTCTCACGAAAATATCGTCGACCAGAAATCAATCATCAACCATGTGGTCATTAAAGCGGATATTCGAGGGTCTTCAGCTATCATTGAGGACATGAAAGAAAAAGATTTAAATCCGGCTTCCAGCTTCAGTCTTAATTTTTTTGAGCCCATCAGTAAAATCCTTTCTCAATACGGCGCCACCAAGGTGTTTATTGAAGGAGATGCCATTATTCTTACCATATATGAGCATGAAGGCATCCCTGAAAGATGGTACAGCGTTGCCAGGGCGTGCGGGCTTGCAATCAACATCCTTTTGATTGTTAAACGATACAATCGAAAAAACAAAAAAAACAATCTCCCCCGTCTTGATCTGGGGATCGGCATAGGGTACGCTAACGCCCCGCCGACGTTTTTTTATGACGGCGATAACCAGATCATGATATCTCCGGCTATTAATGTCGCCGATATTTTATCCGGATGTAACAGGCCCTTGCGGGAACAACTTTCCGAAGCCAACCTCCCGTTTAACATCTATGTTTTTAAACCCCCTGATGATCCTGAGGCAAAGCTTATATCCAGCTACGCAACGCTGCGCTATAACGTCCACGGAATCGAACTGGCTCCGGAAGGGTTTAAAAAACTTTACCGCGAAATTCATTTGAAAAAGATTGAAGGCGAAATTCCCGATGTCGGACCAGAGCCGTTGACTTTATATAGCGGTACATACCCGACAATTGCCGGAAATTATCAGCGACTGGTGATCAGAGAGGCAGACATCCCGGAAATTTCTTTAAAAGACTTAAGCGTCATTGGTAATACCGGACAAAAATATTACGAAGTAATTACCAACCAGAAAATTTATGACCACGTTAAACGCATCTTAAAGGACACACCAGACGCATTATCTGACTTAGGTTGATTTCAATTAATTCAGGTAATATTCAGGTAATAAAATCTCATGCCTTTATCCAAGACATATCAATACTGCACCAAGTCATCACAGACGATACCTGCTGTCCTTTCTATTGCCGGCTCCGATCCTTCAGGCGGAGCCGGCATTCAGGCGGACTTAAAAACATTTGCTGCAACCGGGGTATACGGCGCATGCGTCATTACGGCATTGACCGCGCAAAATACCCTGACCGTATCTGCTTCCATGTCAATACCGGCCCGGTTTGTTAAGCAGCAGCTCGATTCTGTGCTGTCAGATATCAAGATTGATATTATCAAGCTCGGCATGATCCCAAGCGGGGAAATCTGTGAAGCGATTTCATTCTGTTTAGGCGATTATCCGGTTGTCTGTGACCCGGTGATGGTCTCCACAAGCGGTTGTAACCTGATTGATGATCCGGCGATATCGGCGCTTATGACACATATCATTCCAAAATCCGATTTTATTACCCCCAACTATGATGAGTTAAAAATTTTAACCGGTTCTCCGGTCAGCGACGTAAAAAAAGCCGGATATGCATTGATGGAAAGGTTTGCGGCACTTCGCGGTATTGTTTTAAAAGGCGGGCATGTTGATGTGAATTCCAATACGGTGACGGATATCCTTTTATACAGAACAGATGACCGGATCAAAGAAATTATTGAAACAAATCCACGCCATCATACAAAAAATACCCACGGCACAGGATGCACCTTTGCATCAGCATTTGCCGCGTTTCTGGCAAAAGGTCATGATGCGCCCACATCGTTTTCAAAAGCGGTTTCCTTTACCAGCCGCCTTATCGATATATCAAAAGACACTTTCGTCGGAAAAGGAAACGGCCCGCTGATGCATCATGCATTGAGAACAGAAGACTGCTTGACGATTAGGTTGTAACCGGATATAAAACATCACAATTAAAATTTTTAACCGGAATATCATGTAACTATTTCTGATTATGGATAATTCAATACTGCCGCGAACACACAACTCCAAATGGATATCAGGGCTATTTATTCTGCTTTTGATCATTTCGGCAAGTTTTGTGTATTCAAACACTTTTCACAACTCTTTTGTCTATGATGATATCAATTTCATAACTAAAAATGATCCCCATGTTCATATGACGGTGTTTTCCTGGGAGAAAATCAAAGAAGCGGCTTTTGAGGGTCAACCCAGACATCGGTATTTGCCCAATATCAGTTTTGCCATTAACTATTATTTCGGCAAAGAAAATACCTTCGGGTATCATCTTTTTAATCTGGCCATTCACCTGATGACCGGTATTTTTCTGTTTTTCTTTTTTTTGTTAACACTTCGTATTTATTTTGAAAAAATTAAATCTCCGCCGCGATCTGAAGCCGGAGCATCAATATCTGTTTCTCCGGCAGTCATATCGTTTTTTGCTGTCCTGATCTGGCTGGTTCATCCGGTACAGACCAATGGGGTGACCTATGTCTGTCAAAGAATGGCCAGCATGGTGGCCATGTTTTATGTTCTGGCCATGCTGTTCTATGTGAAAGGACGGCTTGTTTTACTGGATGGCAAAACTAAAACCGCTGTTTTATTTTTTACAGGATGCATTATTACCGTATTCTGTGCTGTGGCAAGCAAAGAAAACGCCGGCGCTCTGCCGGTTTTTATTCTTCTCTATGAGTGGTTTTTCTTTGCCGATTTAAAGGATTTTCGATCCTACCGGGCATTGCCGTGGATTATTATCGGATTGGTTGTATTTACCGGAATTGCCATTTATTTTTTAGGGGATGATCCCTTTCAGCGAATTCTCAATTCCTACAGCAGAAGAGAATTCACGCTCCCCCAGCGGGTGCTGACCGAGTTCCGGGTGGTGGTCTATTATCTCAGTCTGATCGCTTTACCTTTTCCGGGAAGGTTGATTCTAGACCATGATTATCCGCTTTCATATTCATTTTTTGATCCAATGCCGACAATTTTCTGCATGGGTCTTCTCTTCGGCCTTGCCGTTCTTGCGTTTTATCTGGCAAAAAAAGAGCGTCTGATTTCTTTTTGTATTTTCTGGTTTTTGGGAAATCTGGTTATTGAATCATCTGTCATCGGGATTGAAATCATTTACGAGCATCGGCTGTACCTGCCGTCCATGTTTGTATATTTGATGATCACAATCATTGTTTTTCGGTTTTTTAAATCAAGATGGGCTCCCATCGGTCTGTTGACGGCAATTGCTGTGGTGCTGTCCCTGTTGGCCCATCAGCGTAATACGATATGGCAAAGCGATATTTCTTTCTGGACGGACAGTGTTAAAAAAGCACCTGATAAAGCCCGGCCATACCAAAATCTGGCATATTCTTATCAAATGGAAAAGGATTTTGATCACGCCCTTGTATATTATCAAAAATCCATAGACATCAAGCCGCATCCCGTGGTTTTTTTTAATATGGGACTGGCTTATTCAAAAAAGAGGCATTATTGCGAAGCCGTGGACGCCTATATAAATGCAATGAAATTAAACTATAATACGCCTCAGGCACATAGCAACCTTGCCATTGCAATGGCAAATATGGGAGAATTTCAGACAGCTATCAAGCATTTTAAACAGGCCGCTGCCATGAATCCTGATGACACCTCTGCTAAACGAAATCTGGCGTCCTTATTGAATTTTTTACGCAGATGTAAAAATCAGATTACATGCGTCCGGAACAGAATTCAGCAGCAGCCAGATAATGCGGCCCTGTATTTTAAACTGGGCATGCTTTACGAAAAACAAAAAAATCGCCAAGAAGCGATTAAAGCCTACAAAAAGGTTTTTGAAATGGTCGGCGAATCCGCCCGGAAAGTTTTTTTGCTGTCGTTAAACAGACTGGCTGTTGTTTATTCAGTGACTGGCGAGACCGACCGTGCCATTGAGATGTTAAAAAAAGGTATCCGGCTTGTTCCTGATAATCCTCATTTTTATTATCAGCTTGCCGGCGTATATGCAGGAAGCAATGATGGAGAGATGGCAATTGAATGGCTGGACAAGGCGGTTAAAAAAGGGTTTAATAACTGGGATCAGATTAAATCTGATAAGCGGTTTGACAGAATTCGATATACACCATATTATCGAAACCTGAAAAAGCAATTCTGAGGTATGTTGCATATTCAATAATCTAAAAAACAATTATAGGAGCAGAAAAAATGGGAAAAGGAGATATACGGACAAAACGCGGAAAAATCAGCAGAGGGACACACGGAAAGTCCCGACCCAAGAAGAAAAATCAAAAACAGGATAAAACCAGATAATTATATTTGAAATTTACGAAGCCGTTAATTCTTAACCGACGAATTTCGAAGAGGATAAATCGCTGAATATTTTTCCGGATTGTTTCTCTCTTCTTCGATCAAATCATCATCATTGATGGGGGTTGGAGTTGGTGGGTATTCTTTAGACAAAATGTCAGCTCCACTTAAAAAGGAGTCAACAACGGCTTTGTCAAACAGACTGCCTTTCTGATTTTTGATTTCATTTAAAGCAGACTCAATGGGCAATGCTGGTCGATAAGGGCGATGGGCGCTGATGGCTTCGATCACATCTGCAACCGCCATAATTTTTGCCTCAAGCAGAATGTCCTTACCGGTCAACCCACGGGGATAACCGCTGCCGTCGATTCGTTCATGGTGCTGGTAAACGATATCTGCGATGGGCCATGGGAACGGTATGTTTTTTAAAATTTTATATCCGACCAGGGGATGCATTTTGATCAGTTCCCACTCCGCCTTAAGCAGTTTCCCGGGACGATTGAGAAGTGATACAGGTATCCTGATTTTTCCGATATCATGAAGCAGGCCGGATATCCGGATGGATTCAACCTGGTCGTCGGGCAGTCCCATCTGGATCGCAATATCACATGCGAACTGGGAAACACGATGCTGATGACCGGCTGTATAGGGATCGCGCGTTTCCGCCATTAGCGCCATTCCGCAGACCGTTGCGTTAAACATTTCCTGAAGCTGGGCGGTTTTATCTTTCACCTGCTCTTCTAAAATAACATTCTGTTTGTTTAAGGACTCCTTCATTTTTTTGATAGACATATGGGTAGAAACACGCGCTTTTACCTCTGCCGCCTTAAACGGCTTGGTAATGTAGTCAACCGCACCCATGTCAAACCCCTGGGCGATATATTTTGAATCACTCAAAGCGGTGATGAAGATGATCTCAATATCATTAAACCGTTGATCTGATTTCAAAATTTTACAGACTTCAAAGCCGTCCATTTCCGGCATCATCACATCTAATAAAATAAGGTCCGGCTTATTTTTCTCAAGATACTCAAATGCCTTTGCCCCGTTTTTGGCGACGCCGAAACGGTAATCACCTTTTAAAATATCCAGCAACAGGTCGATATTAATGGAATTATCGTCAACAACAAGAATTGTGGGTTTGTCGGTTTTCATTTTTCATTTTTCTCCCGAAAAAGGGTCACCCCCATGTTATCAGCGGCTTGAATTAATGCCTCAATGGCATCTTCATATTCATATTCGTTTATTTTTGTTACAACCTGACGCATCAATGCCCCTTGGTTAAATTTTTTAATATGGTCTACACATACTTTGATCTTTTCAGGATCCGCTTCATCAAGTGCGTTAAGCAGATCATGCATGATCGGTGTGATTCCCGGTATATCAATTTCGTCGGGTATTTCCCCCTGATCAGTTATATCGGTGATCATGTTGACATTGATAATTTTTTTAATTGAAGAAAGCACCGTGATTAATTGTTTTTCAAACTCATCCAAATGTCTGTTTAATTGCTTAATGTCCACGTCTTCTGATTTTATATTCCGGCAAAACCGTTCAATATCATGTGCGGCATCCTTTACAAAAACCGCGCCGATATTGCCGCTGCTCCCCTTAATGCTGTGCGCAAGAGATCCCAGGCGTGGCCATTTTTTCTGGTTTGCGTAAGATCGCATCTGCTCCATGGTTTGAATATTGTTATTAATAAACCGCGATAGAATTTTTTTATAGATTTCATAGTCGATTTTTAAATCCTGCAATGCCTGCCGGATATTTAACCCTGGTAGCTCTTCGGCAGTTAAATCAATCTGAGGCGACTGCGAATCAGAAGAAGCAGGGCGGGATAAAATTTTTAAAGACGTATCCGTCAAATCCGGTTTCCTGTCCGAAGAAACAAACTGGCACAATATCGTAAATAATTTGTCCTGCCGGACCGGTTTGGGAACAAACCCGTTCATTCCCGCTTCCTTGCATTTTTTTTCATCACTCATCAAAACGGAAGCAGTCATTGCTATAATTGGGAGTGATTGAAATTTTTTGATTTCACGAATTTTCCGGGTTGCTTCGTAGCCATCCATATTTGGCATTTGAATGTCCATCAGCACCGCATCAAACGATTCTTTTAAAACAGCATCCACGGCTTTTTTTCCATCTTCTGCGACCCGGGCGATAATGCCGACGGATTTTAAAATTTCAACGATGATTTCCTGGTTGACACGATTGTCTTCCACAACAAGAATGTTTGCCCCGCTTAAACGCGAGTAATCCTTTTTTTTATCTCCTGTAATCGTTTCTGCTATTGTTTTTTCCTTTGTAACAGTCTTTACTTCAAAGACATCCATTATTGAATTAAAGAGTGATGATGCAGTGACAGGTTTGGCAATTAACCCGGTAACAGGAATGTCGTCATTATCAGGAAATGCAACGTCCGTAAGTGTATTGACCATTAAAATTACAGGCAATTTCAGCCCCATGTCATCGTTGATTATTTTAGCTGTTTCCAGGCCATCCATTTTCGGCATCTTCATATCAATAATTGCAAGATCAAAGGCTTTGTTCTGATTTTGATATTGTTTTAACAAACTTATCGCAGACCGCCCGGAATCAACAGATTGACAATATAATCCAAAGGTGTCAATGATCTGAGACAGGATTTTTCTGCTTTCCGTGATATCATCAACAATAAGCACATTTAGTTTTTGTAATTTTTCATTTAAAATTAAATTTTTAGCTGTTTGTTCGGGTTGGGGCTTTACTTGCGCGGTAAAGGTAAAATTTGATCCTTTCCCCAATTGGCTTTCCACATGAATTTGACCATTCATCAATGTCACCAATTTCCGGCTGATGCACAACCCCAATCCGGTCCCCCCGAATTTTCGCGTCGTGGATGTATCCCCCTGGGTAAAAGCTTCAAAAAGCATATCGCGCTGATCGGAAGTCATACCGATTCCGGTATCTTTAACTGAGCAGGAAAGCATCACTGTATCCAATGTTTTGGGTTCGGCGTTTATTCGGATAAGGATGATCCCTTCTTTTTCGGTAAATTTAACTGCATTGCCCAAAAGGTTTATCAAAATCTGCTGAATTCGAAGAGAATCACCGATTAAATCCAATGGCATATCCGGTGCGATGTCAAGGAGCAGTTCGATATTTTTATCACCCGATACGGAAGAAAAAATTGTAATCACGTTATTAACGATCACATCCAGTCTGAAGGGGTGCTGTTCCAGCGTCAGCGTTCCGGCATCGATTTTGGAAAAATCAAGAATATCGTTAATAATTCCCAAAAGGGCATTTCCGGAAGAATGAATGATTTTGAGATAATATTCGACCTTTAACGGCAGTTTCTCTGAAAGCGCCAGCTCTGCCGCACTGATGACGCCGTTCATGGGGGTCCGGATCTCATGACTCATATTGGCCAAAAATTCGCTTTTGGCATTGGATGCCTCATCAGCCGCTTCTTTTGCGCAGCGTAGCTCTTTGTTTATTTTTCTTAATTTCGCAGTCCGTTCCTCAACTCTTTTCTCAAGCTTCATATTCACCCGATACGTTTCTTTTGCCAGATCACGGGCTTTTTTTTCCGATACTTCAGCGTTATTTTTTGATTCACTCAACGCGATGTCCCGCTTCTCTATTTGATCCAGCATGGTATTAAACGCGTCGACCAGAAGACCGATCTCATCATTGCCTTTTTTTTTTACCCGCGTTGAATAATCCATATTAACAGCAGTCAGGCTCGCTGCTTGTGCCAGATCAAGAATCGGCCTTGAGATAAATTTTTGGAGTTTTGACAATATAAGAAATGCGATCAGAATAGCTACGATAAAGACAAGAAAAATATATGCGAAGGATTCCCATATCAGAGTGTACATTTCTTTTAGGTCGGAGTTGATTACAACCGTGCCGATTGTTTTTTGATTAAGCATTATCGGCGTTGCAATTCTCAGCTTGTTAGCCGTAAACCTCCAGCCTTTTGGTTCAATTAAATTTGGTGGGGTTTCAGGCGGAATACCCGCTCGATGGTAAGCTGCAAATACGATCCCGGAATCATTAAAAATATATGCGGAAACAATGGAGTGTTTCGCTTTTAAGGCAGTCAGCGTTTCTTGCGCAACATTCGGGTCATCAAGTACCAGTGACGCGCTACTACGGTCAGCAACAATTTTTGAAAGCAGTGACAGTTCATGAACCAGTGTTTTTCTGAAATTGATGACTTCCCGGGCGCCCACAAGTCCACAGGCCATCATCAGCGTAATGCTGCTGATGACCATGACAATGGTCACCAATTTTTTGGTTATCGAAAAGTCACGAAATGCCGTCATGTGTTTCTTTTTCTTTTACAGGATGACACTGGCAATTTCCAGCAATCTTGCGCTGATTTTAAGCTCAAATCGAATATGGTTTTATATTTATGTAAGTTATAAAAAATAATTATATATTTCAAGCAAGATTGTTTTTAAAATTTAATTCAAAAAGGGTTACATTTTTGTCGAATGTTTTTGTAAGAATATTACAAAAATGTAATCCTTCAATATTTTTTGCCTTCATTTTTTTTTGTTTGTTCGATAAATCAAAGGGTTAAAAATTGATCGGTTATCGGCATATATCTTGCAATCTCCCATGATATTATTTAAACATAACCAGGATGTTGCTGATCTGTTAATTGATTTTCAGGCTGATAAAAAAGGAGTTAATTTATAATGTGTCGTTTATTTGCGATGACCGGCGATACGCCGATATCACCTATGGTTGCCCTAAATGCACTGGATGTCATGCGTGAGGGCCATGATGGATCCGGCGTGGGGCTGTTTTTGCGCGATCTGGGCGGCCCGTTTGATGACATGAAAAATGCCCCTATTCTTTCCGGAATATTCACCAAAAACGGAATCAAGCGCTTAGACACGTTTATGATGAATCTTGGCTTTATGACCAAATACAAGATTTCGTTTAAACTGCCGAAAAATTCTCCCCAAGGCGTTCCGCATCGTGATGTGTATCTTGTCCGGGCATATGAGTATCCGGAAGAATGGGAAGGCCGAAATTTTGAAGAACTGGGCAAAGAGTTGATGAATATACGGCTTCAACTTCGTGAGATGGGACAGGCTGAAAAAGACATGATAGTCTTTTCATTCTGGCCGGATGTTATTATGATAAAAGAAATCGGGGACCCTCTCACTGTTGGAAAATATCTCAACCTTGGCAGGGAGGATTTGACGGCCCGGGTGATTATGGCCCAGGGACGTCAGAATACCAATTACGCCATTAACCTCTATGCGTGCCATCCGTTTTTTTTACAAGGCATATCCACCATGACCAATGGTGAAAATACGGCGTTTGTGCCGATTAAGGAATTTTTAAAATCCCGGGATTTCCCCGGTTATACCGGGTTCCAGTCTGACTCTGAAGTGTTTACGCATATTTTACATTATGCCCTTAAAGGACTCGGTTTAAGCATTGAGGCGTATAAGCATATTATTACACCACTTTACGGAACTGATCTTGAAACCCACCCTGATGCCCAATTGTTAAAACAGCTCAAGCAAAGTTGCCGGAAAATGATCATTGATGGTCCTAATTGTGTTATTGGAAGTCTGCCGGATCATTCCCTGTTCATGGTTCAGGACCGGAAAAAATTACGCCCCGGTGTTGTCGGGGGCCATCCCGGACAATATGCCTTTGCGTCTGAAATCTGCGGTCTGGATGCGGTGATTCCGGATCGTGACAAAAGTAAAGATTTTCAACCCATGCATCTGGATACCGCCATTGTCGGACCGGATCGACAGGAGATAAATATATGCCGTCAAACAGACCCATTACCCCCTCTTCATTAAGTATCAAGGATCAGCCCTGGCAGATCCACTGGGATAAAGACAAATGTACCTTATGTGGAAGCTGTACGGCTGTTTGTCCTGTAAATGCAATTAACCTGGATGTTTTTCGGAAAAGAAAGGTTGAAACATCTCTGGGGCTTAACAGTTCATCGTCAAGTGTATTTAAGGTGTATCACGGTATTCGTCAGAAAACAGATTCTGCATATGCCTGTGTGGGATGCGCCATGTGTACCCAGGTGTGTCCCAACGATGCAATCATGCCGTATAAATCAGATGAAGCAGGCAAGCTGATCTTTCATGTCAACCGGGGCGGACAGCCCCGGCGCCGTGGCGGGCGGAGAAATGTCGCCGGCGGGCTTTTGGATCAGATTAAATTTATCAGGATATCCATGTTGACGGATCCGGCCTTAGACGCGGGGCGTCATGAATTTGAACTGCGTACACTCCTCGGCAGAGTCCTGCCGCCGGAAGAGGGAATTGCCCACTTTAAGGAAAAAGGTTGGATTCCACCGGTCAGGGAAATATATCCGCTATTGATCGGCAGCATGTCTTTCGGAGCGTTGTCCCCTCCCATGTGGGAAGGGCTCCAGATGGGGGTGGCTTACTTAAATGAAGAATTGAATATGCCGGTCCGGATCTGTACGGGTGAGGGCGGGTGCCCGCCACGCCTGCTTCGTAGCAGGTTTCTGCAGTACGTTATTCTTCAGATTGCCAGCGGCTATTTTGGATGGGATGAAATCATCCATGCCATACCGGACATGAAAGTTGATCCATGCGCCATTGAAATTAAATATGGCCAGGGCGCCAAGCCCGGAGACGGCGGACTGCTGATGTGGTATAAAGTCAATAAATTGATTGCCGCCATTCGGGGGGTGCCCGCAGGCGTGAGTCTGCCGAGCCCTCCGACCCATCAAACACAATATTCCATTGAAGAATCCGTGGCCAAGATGATCCAGTCCATGTCCATGGCGTGGGGATTTCGTGTTCCGGTTTATCCAAAAATATCAGGTACTTCAACGGCGCTTGCGGTGTTGAATAATCTGACCCGGAATCCGTACGCCGCAGGGCTTGCCATTGACGGCGAAGACGGTGGAACCGGCGCAGCTTACGATGTTTCCATGAACAGCATGGGACATCCCATTGCCAGCAATCTCCGCGACTGCTACCTGGACCTGGCGGCCCAGGGTAAACAGAATGAGATTCCTCTGTTTGCCGGCGGCGGGATCGGAAAAACCGGAAATCTGGCAGCCAATGCGGCAGCGCTGATCATGCTGGGGGCCAGCGGCGTACAGGTCGGAAAATATATCATGCAGGCTGCCGCAGGCTGCCTGGGCTCTGAAACCGACCGGTGCAATATTTGCAACATCGGTCTTTGCCCGAAAGGCATTACATCTCAGGACCCCAGGCTTTACAGGCGCTTAAATGCAGATGAAGTCGCCCAGCGGGTGGTGGATGTATATTTGAGTTTTGATACGGAATTAAAAAAGATTGTAGCCCCCCTTGGCAGATCCACATCCCTTCCCATAGGTATGTCGGATGCTTTGGGAATCAATCACCGGGATGTGGCAGAAAGATTAAAAATTCAGTATGTGGTTTAGATATAATATTGTGGAGAACTCCATGAGCGATAAATTTTATACAATTTCAGGTAAAGAAAACGGGACTCGTCTGGAATCCAGAGTGCTGGAGGAACGGATTCAGGAGGCGGTTAACAAAGGGCATCGATTACTGCAAATTAACGCTTTTGGCCAGCATGGCATCGGCGGACGATTGTGGAAAAACGGCAATGATGCTGTGCACCTCAAAATAGAAGGCCAGTCCGGTCAACGCGTTGGATCATTCGGGATGCCCCATACATTTATTGAAATCATGGGCCCGGCGTCGGATGATGTGGGATGGCTCAATGCGGGCGCGGAAATTGTCGTTTTCGGCAATGTGGGCAACGGGCTGGCTAACGGTATGGCCCAGGGTAAAGTGTATATTTCCGGAAATGCCGGCGCCCGGGCCATGACCATGACAAAAAGCAATCCCCGGTTTGAACCTCCGGAAGTCTGGGTACTCGGTTCAATGGGCGATTACTTCGGAGAATTCATGGCCGGCGGGGTTACGGTTATTTGCGGCATGGAAAGTCAGAACCCGGACAATGTTTTAGGTTACCGCCCCCTTGTGGGCATGGTAGGAGGCAAAGTTTTTTTCCGGGGTCCACACGATGGATACAGTCAGTCAGATGCAAAGCTGATACCGATTTCAGATACGCAATGGCAGTGGCTGAGAACAAATCTTGTTACATTTCTTGACCGCATCAATCGCTCAGAACTTCAAAAAAGCCTGTCCGTTAGAGAAGAATGGCAGCTTTTGGTTGCGAGAACGCCCCGGGAAAAAGGCGTCGTCCATCGTCGCTCCATGGCGTCGTTTCATAAAGATGTCTGGGATAAAGAACTTGGATCAGGCGGATTGATCGGAGACCTTACCGATCTTGATAGAAGCCCGATTCCTGTGATTCCAACCGGTGAATTGAGACGTTTTGTGCCGGTCTGGGCCAATCGAAAATATCTGGCCCCTTGCGAAGCCGCATGCCCCACCGGTATTCCCGTGCATGATCGGTGGCGATTAATCCGGGAAGGCCGGGTTGATGAAGCGGTGGATCTTGCGCTGGCATATACGCCGTTTCCGGCGACGGTCTGCGGGTATCTCTGCCCCAATCCCTGTATGCAGGCATGCACCCGGCAGATAAATCATATGGCACCCGTGGACACGTCCCTGATCGGCAAAGCCAGCATCAAGGCGGGCGTTCCAAAATTGCCGGCGCTTTCCGGAAAGCGGATTGCGATAATTGGCGGCGGGCCGGCGGGAATCTCCATTGCATGGCAGTTGCGGCAAAAGGGCCATGAAGCCGTTATTTATGATAAATCCAAAATTCTGGGCGGAAAAATTTCAAACCTGATACCGGAAAGCCGGATTCCAAAAGAGGTATTGTCAACGGAACTTGAAAGGGTTCGCAAGGTGATTCCCCATGTGAATCTTTCTAAGCGCCTTGATAAAGAGGAAATCGAGAAGTTGAAAAATGATTTTGATTTTATCGTACTTGCAACCGGCGCCCAAAAAGCAAGATTATTACCGGTTTCCGGTAAGGAAAGGCTGATCACTGCCAATGATTTTCTCAAGAAAGCCAAAGCAGATAATATTGATCCGGGCGATCGCGTGGTAATTATCGGGGCCGGGAACGTGGGCTGCGATGCGGCAACCGAAGCACATCGTCTGGGTGCCAAAGAATTAACACTGATTGATGTTCAGGAACCGGCTTCATTTGGCAGGGAAAGAAAAGAGGCCGAGGCGGCAGGTGCGGTTTTTAAGTGGCCATGTTTTACAAAAGAAATAACCGAAGAAGGTGTGGTTTTAAAATCCGGTGAATTGATACCTGCGGATACCGTGGTCATTTCCATCGGGGATTTACCTGACCTGGACTATCTGCATGAAAGCATTGAAACTGACGGAGGGTTTATAAAAGTAAATACCATTTTCCAGACATCTGATCCGGTTATTTTTGCCGTGGGCGATATGGTCCGTCCGGGCCTTTTGACCGAGGCCATAGGTGCGGGCCGAAAAGCGGCCACCGCCATTTGTGAAATTATTGAAAATAAACGGCCATTAATCGATTCGCCCCAGACGGACGGGAGTCAATTTGATCAGGATCATATTGATCTTAATGTCAGCGAGTTTCATGGTAGCCATGAAAGCGGCTGGGGGGACAGAACAATGATCGACCGAAATCGAATCTCCTTAGAATATTTTGACCCCCGCATCACTGAATTTGAAAATCCGGAACAATGCGGGTCCCAGTGCGCTTCATGCGGCACATGCAGAGATTGCGGCATATGTGTAACGATTTGTCCCCAGGCAGCCATAAGCAGAATTGAAAAAAGTAAAGTTGATTATGAATACATAGTGGATGCGGATAAATGTATCGGGTGCGGGTTTTGCGCCGGTGCTTGCCCCTGCGGGGTGTGGGAGCTAATCGCAAATGATCCCATCGAAGTATGATGGCTTCGTAAAAAGCCCAATTTCTGCGTTGCGCTGCATCCCTCATCACT
>JAOZOL010000234.1 GCA_029933295.1 Desulfobacterales bacterium
TTTTATAATAAAAAAAGGGGGCACCTGGCCCCCTTTTTTTATTATATCTAACAATATTTATCTAATCACAAAATGAGCCTTTCTGCTTTTTGCCCAGGTTGCTTCATTTTGTGGGGCATTTGCCGGGGCGTTATCACTTCCCAGTATCACCATGTACATTCTGGTTGAGTCAACACCGGCATTAATCATAAATTTAACAACGCTCTTTGCCCGTCTTTGGGCCAGCTTAAAGTTATACTCCCTTGATCCCCGCGAGTCACAAGACACTTCAATTGAGGGAGATACATCCGGATTCGCCTTTAACCATGATGCCTTTAATTTCAGTGTTTTCTTTGCCTGGTTGCTCAATGCCGCAGAATTTTTGGCAAAATAGACATCATCATTAATGAATTGTTTTTTAGTAATTTTCGTAACTCCTGTACTGACCGCTTTCACTTCCTTGGCGGCATGGCCAGCAGCTGTAGCCTTCGCAGCATGCGCTGCAGCAGCTTTTTTAGCCCGTGCTTCAGCGGCCTTTGTGGCTTCCGCCATTTTCAGGGCTTTAGCCTTGGCCTCATCCGCTGCTTTCTTCATGGCCGCGGCTTTGGCGTCAGCTTCCGCTTTTGCTTCGGCTTCCGCTTTGGCCTTGGCAGCATTCGCATCAGCCATCATTTTCTCTTTTTCAACCTTTACGCTTGCGATCCACTGTTGTTTGGCGGCAAGGGCTTCCGGGCTAACTTTTCCGGCCAGCATCCCTTCCTTAAGATCCTCATTAACAGTCGCTTTATCGCTCACCCAAATACCGAAAAGCAGCCGTTTGAACTCATTGCCGGGGATGGTATCCTTTAATACCCCTTCCTTATAAATGGATGTGCCCTTTCCCGGAATATAGACAATATCAAATTCTTCGTGATCTTTGATTTCATCCGAAAAAGCGGCAAGTAACCGATCCAACTCTGCCTTGACCGGGCTGATATCTCCCCTTGGCATTGCAAAACGAAACCCTTTTGTAAATGCATCAGAGATATGTTTACTGCTGGCGAAAAAATCGTTTAACACATGAAGCCTTATGGCCATGTTTTCTTCCGCCTTGGCAATCTGATTCCCATCTTTCATTGCGCTCTCCGTCCAAAGGGCACCCACATAAACATCATTAAAAAATGCCGAGCGGACACCGGCTCCGTTAAGGACCAGCAACTTATCCCCTGCCTTAAATGTCTCCGGAACGTTAACGCCTTCGATTTCCATTGCCGGGGCCACTGAGGCCATCATTAAAACAGCCATCAGGGCAATTAAAGATTTTTTAAACATAACTCACTCCTTTTTTTTTAGTTGTTAATTACGGCGGTTAATATACGAAACAATGTTTATATTTCAAAAAAATCAATACCATGTTTGATTAATTTTTAATAGTTTTTTTTACGTTCCCTTAAATTTTAAGGGAGCCGATTAATTCGGCGATGTCATCTATTTTGTTTTTGTTCATAAACGATTCGATCCCCTCAAGAATATCAATGGTTGCACGGGGATTAATAAAATTTGCGGTTCCCACCTGAACGGCACTTGCTCCGGCAATCAAAAAGGCAATTGCGTCTTCGGCATTCATAATCCCCCCGATGCCGATCACCGGAATCTTCACTTCACGGGCAACCTGCCAGACCATTCGAAGCGCCACCGGTTTAATGGCCGGACCAGAAAGCCCGCCGGTTATATTTGCCAAAACAGGCTTTCGCGTTTCAATATCGATTGCCATTGCTGTGATGGTATTGATCAATGAAATGGAATCAGCACCGGCAGATTCAACGCTCTTTGCTATTGCTACGATATCCGTAACATTCGGAGACAGTTTAACCATTATCGGTTTAGTGGTTTTTCTCCGGACACGGGTTATGACATCCGCCGCCGCACGTCGATCCACACCAAATGCAACGCCCCCTGCTTTTACATTCGGGCAGGAAATATTCACCTCAATGCCGGCAATATCCGCGACAGAATCAATTTGGGACGCAAGGTCGGCATATTCCTCAACGGTTTTACCGTAGATATTGACAAAAACCGGTGTGGAAAACTGATTTAAAAAAGGAAGCTTTTCATTGATAAATGCTTGGATACCGACATTTTCAAGCCCGATGGCATTTAACATGCCGCAGGGGGTTTCAATAATCCTGGGTGGGGGATTTCCTGAAGACGGCAATAACGAGAGGCCTTTGACAATGATACCGCCGAGACGATCCAAATCTATCAACCCGTCAAACTCCTGCCCGTATCCAAACGTGCCGGATGCCGTCATCACAGGATTTTTGAGCTCAACACCACCGATATCAACGCAAAGGTTTTTTTGTGTCATATTATATATTGTATTCCCGTAAGATACAAAATTCACTTGACGAAAATGTCGTCCGCTTATATTTGATTCATGTTAATTTAAAATATATAATATATAAAACCAAAATCGTCAAATCATAGATTTAAATGGCTTATACCAACACATCTCTTCGCATATGTCTTCTCAGCTACAGAAGCAATCCCCACTGCGGCGGCCAGGGTGTTTACATTAAAAATTTAAGCCGGGCATTGTCAAATCTGGGTCATCGGGTCGATGTCATTTCAGGCCAGCAATATCCTGACCTGGACCCGGATATCAACCTTATTAAACTCCCAAGCCTTGATCTGTATAATCCGGATGATTTATTCCGCATTCCCAAAACCTCTGAGCTGTTAAATCCGGTCAATTTTATCGAATGGTTCGGCATTTCAACAATGGGTTTTACCGAACCGATGACTTTCGGCATGCGGGCATATAAATTTTTAAAAAACAAATTTCATAAATACGATATTATCCATGACAACCAGAGCCTTTCCTATGGTATCTGGGCAATTAAAAAACACATTCCCACCATTGCAACGATCCATCACCCCATTACCGTTGATCGCGACATTGCCATAAAATCAGAATCCATATTATGGAAAAAATTAAAACATCTTCGCTGGTATTCTTTTTTAGGCATGCAAAAAAAGGTATCCAAAACCCTGTCCCACATCATTACGGTGTCAGAATGCGCCCGTAAAGATATCAGCAAAGAATTTAACGTCCCCGAAGATAAATTCAGTATCATTCCCAATGGCATCAACACGGATCTGTTTTATCCATTGCCGGAAATCAAACGGCAAAAAAATCGTATCATAGTGACAAACAGTGCGGATACTCCGCTAAAGGGGCTGTATTATCTGCTGACTTCTGTTGCGGAAATTGTCAAGCACCAAAAAATAAGGCTTGTCGTTGTCGGGACCCCCAAAAAAAACGGTAAAATTATCAGGCAGATTAAAAAGCTGGGAATCGGCAAATTCGTCACCTTTACCGGTCGTATCAGCGATGAAGAATTTGTCCGGCAATATGCCAAAGCGACGGTGGCAGTTATTCCATCCGTGTATGAAGGGTTTGGTTTACCGGCCGGCGAAGCAATGGCCTGTGGTGTGCCGGTAATCTCCACAACCGGCGGTGCGCTGCCGGAAGTTGTGGGAGATGCCGGCATTTTGATACCCCCTGCGGACCCGGATGCATTGACCCGGGCAATTACCAAAATTCTGAATAATCCGGATCTGGCCGACACATACAGCAAAGCCGGATATAAACGGGTTTTAAATCATCTGACATGGAACGCGGCGGCACTAAAAACCGTTGATGTATATCGGAAAGTGATAAATGATTACCGTTGACTTTAAACGCTTAAATATCCGCCCCGGTGAAAAAATACTGGACATGGGGTGCGGCTCGGGCCGTCATACCGGCGAAGCGTCACGATTTAAGGACATTTTTGTTGTCGGCGCGGACATGAACTTTAACGACCTGATTGAAACCCGAAACAGGCTCAACTTTATCAAAAATTGCGGCGAACACGGCGGTGGAAAAAGGGGGATATCTGCTGCGGATATTACCGCCCTGCCCTTTAAAAACAACAGTTTTCATCATGTGATTTGCGCCGAGGTGCTGGAACATATCCCCGACGATGGGCAGGCTGCACTTGAACTCATCCGGGTACTTAAACCAGGCGGGAGCCTTGTGATCAGTGTGCCGAGATTTTTTCCGGAAAAAATCTGCTGGGCCCTGTCAAAAGAGTATTATAACGCCAACGGCGGGCATGTCAGAATTTACAAAAAAAAAACAATCTCATCTTTATTTGAAAATAAAGGATTGATCAACCGGGGTTCTCATTTTGCCCACAGCCTGCACAGCCCCTACTGGTGGCTCAAATGCCTGGTTGGGCCCAACAAAAAGGATTCTATCCCTGTTAATCTGTATCACCGCATGCTGACGTGGGATATTATGGAAAAACCGAAATTCACGAGAAAGCTTGATCGGCTTTTAAATCCCATACTCGGCAAAAGCCTTGTTTTGTATTTTAGGAAGGGGAATGAAAATTAGGGGTTTAGGTTGAAGTCCGGCACTCAATCCTGTCTGGCAGATCGGGATCGACCCTGAATATTTCTCCATCCGGATTGAGTGCCGGAGAAGGCTGAAAATTACA
>JAOZOL010000687.1 GCA_029933295.1 Desulfobacterales bacterium
AGCCTTCTACATCTGTGTCGGTAATTGACCCTGTGAACGTCGGTACTGTCGTATCATTGATACGTATCGTATGAACGATATCTGTGCCATTGCCACACTCATCGGTTACTGTATAGGTCCTGGTTATAACTATCGGACATGTGCCTGCATTCGCATCACTGCTCGTTACGCTTATCAAGCCATCCAGACTGCAGTTATCACTTACATCTAAATCCCCTGTCAGTGCCTCAAGGGCTGCTACTGTCGTTACTGCCGCCGGAGCATCTGCTATAGTACAGCCTTCTACATCTGTGTCGGTAATTGACCCTGTGAACGTCGGTACTGTCGTATCTATGGTTACATCCAGTGTATCTGTCCGATTACATCCTGTTATATCATTAGTTTCGGTTACAATAACTTGCCCGGGTCCTACAGCACCCCAATCAATTATTACAGAATTCCCATTGTCAGATCCATCAATGGTGCCTCCTGTAACTGTCCACAGATAGGAATGGCCTCCAACAAGATTAGTTGTATAACTAAGATCTGCTTCATTAGGACAAACACATTGATCTCCTGTAATAGAAGGAGCAGGAACAGGATGTACAAGAACATCATATTTGGGGCTGGATCCGGTACATCCATTTGTATTACCTACGTCAAGCTGTATATTGTTCGTACCCGGACTGCCCCATATAACAGACACAATATTTGTTCCCTGTCCGGAATCAATCGTACCCCCGTTTACTGTCCATACATAAGAAACGAGAATATCAGGAATTGAATAGGTAACAGTATCATTTTCACATTCTTCAAAAGAATAATCAGAATAACCAAACTGGTTTGAAACAGAATAGAATTCCGTTGGATTATTTTGGTTAAGGAATTCAGTCAAAATCCAATCTGTACTCAGTGTCCTTGTGGATACTCTAACCTCATCAATGATTCCATCCCAGCCTTCAGATCTGTAAGAAGGATTACCGGTATTTCCAATATCAGCAATAGGATAAAGATCTGCCATCCCAGTGTATGAACCACTGGTTCGTAATACTCCATTTACAAAAACTTCATATGTGAAATCAGCATGCCAATTCAATGCCACATGATACCATGATCCGACTGAAAGTTCATATATATCCAAATCCCTATTATGACCATTAGGATTGTCTT
>JAOZOL010000235.1 GCA_029933295.1 Desulfobacterales bacterium
AATCGGTTGCAGATGAGTTATTTGGAAGTACATACGATAGACACATTCAGGCAAACAGCGGCTGCTTCTGCTTTGCAGTTTGTTAAAAGCTGATTTTACAGTTGACAATCCAATTTCGGTAAAGTATACATAATAAACAATTTTGATAATTATGTATACTTTATGAAAATATTTGAACTTAAAAAAATCAAAAAGTTTTGCTTTGGCTACGAAGATATCGCCAGAGTCCTCGGAATCAGCCAGGCCTCGGCAAAAGTAACTGCGAGCCGATATACCAAGCAGGGAATATTGCTTCGGTTGAAAAAAAACATGTATGTGTTGAAAGAGGCCTGGAATCTTGCAGGCAGGGAGGAAAAATTTCTGCTTGCCAACCTGGGCCAGGTTCCCTCCTATATATCACTCATGACTGCTTTGGATTATTTCGAAATTACCACACAGCTGCAGCGAAATTTTTTCGAATCAGTGGCTGTAAAAAGGTCAAAAGAAATAAATTTAAATGGTAATGTTTTTCGGTATGTAAAGATAACCCCGGATTTATACAACGCATTTACAAAAGAAAAAAATTTCTTTATTGCGGCCCCTGAAAAAGCGCTTTTAGATGCACTATACCTGATGTCCTATGGCAGATACAGTCTTGACCTCTCATCATTGGATGCATCGAAACTTGACCGCCAGGAGCTCGAACGCCTAAGCCGCAAGTTCCCCTTAAAAACAAAAAATATGCTAAAAAAATATGGATATCTTTAAACAGCATGAAATATTTGAAATAGAAGTTCTCGACAAAATGAACAGTGCAAAGCTGCTTGAGCCGCTTGTCTTTGGTGGCGGAACAATGCTAAGGCTATGTCATGAATTGAATCGATACTCTGCGGATCTTGATTTCTGGTTTATTAAAAAAATGCCCCAGCAAAAATATTTTGATAATATGCAGAAGGTGCTTAGAAAGGACTATGAAGTGACCGACGACCAGGTCAAGCAAAAAACGCTCCTATTCGAATTAAGGTCTTCCCGGTATCCAAAACGGATGAAGATTGAAATCCGAAGGGAACTGAAAGAATGTGATTACCAGAAAACAATCGCATTTTCCAAGTCCAGTACCAAACAGATCCTTGTAAATGCACACACACTCCAACAAACCATGGGAAACAAGATAGATGCTTTTCTCGATCGTGAAGAGATAAGAGATTGTTTTGACATTGAATTTCTAATTCGCAGGGGGGTTCATTTTCCTGATGTCTCGGTTGAGGTGATTGAAGAACTGCGAAAAAAAGTCAGAGGATTTAAAAATATTGATTTCAAGGTTAAGCTGGGTTCTATCTTAGAAAAGGATATTCGTGACTACTACGTCGAAAACAGATTTAGCTTTCTGGAAGGAAAACTGGCTACTCTGATCTCAAAATGATAACCTGAACTTCAATGGTACCTTTTGCGCCTCAAAAATACCATTTCAAAAAAAGGCCGATTCTGGGTCTAAGCAGAACCGGCCTTAAAAATAGCTGTTATTGAGTTTCTGTTTTATTCTTTTTCACTGTTTGCGTCATCAATAATTTTTTGCGCCAACTGAACCGGAACTTCATCGTACTGGAGAAACTTCATGGTAAAGCTCCCCCGGCCGCCGGTCATTGACCTCATATCAGGTGCATAAGTAAGCACTTCCGCCATTGGAACCAGGGCTTTAACGATCTGATTTTTTCCTTTGCTGTCCATTCCAAGAACTCTGCCGCGCCGGCTGTTTAAATCACCCATAATATCCCCCATGAAATCTTCCGGTGTGATCACCTCAAGTTCCATGATGGGTTCAAGCAGTTTCATTCCGGATTCTTCAGCTGCTTTTTTAAATGCAAGGGAACCGGCAACTTTAAATGCCATTTCCGAAGAGTCGACCGCATGAAAGGAACCGAAATCAAGTGTGGCCCGGTAATCAACACATGGAAAGCCGGCCAGAACACCTCGCTGGGTGGCTTCGATGATCCCTTTTTCCACTGCAGGGATATAGGTTTTAGGAATTGCGCCGCCGACAATTTTATCGACAAATTCAAACCCCGCCCCCCTGGGCAACGGCTCGAAGACTACCCAGCAGTCGCCGAATTGACCATGGCCGCCGGTTTGTTTTTTGTGCCGGCCCTGAACGCGGACCTTTTTCTTAAAAGTGGCTTTATAGGGGACTTTCGGTATGGTCAAAGTGACCTCAACCCCATATTTACGTTTTAATTTTTCTATGGTGGCTTCAATATGAACCTGCCCCATGCCGGTGATCAACGTTTCATGAGTTTCTTCGCTTCTTTCAAGTTTTAATGCAAGATCTTCTTCCATGAGTTTGGCAAGAGAGGAAAATATTTTTTCTTCATCCCCCTGGGTTTTGGGCACGATCGCATAGGTGATAATGCCATCGATCGGAGCGGCAGGCTTGACCTGCAATTTTCTGCCGGGATCACACAATGTATCTCCGGTGGTGGTTTCCTTTAATTTGGCAACCGCAACAATATCTCCGGGAACTGCGCCAGTCACTGTTTTTTGTTCTTTTCCGATAATTTTAAGAAGCTGGCTGAATCGTTCCTTGGCACTTTTATTGGGGTTGTAAAAATTACCGTCACTGCCGAGTTTACCGGTAAGAACTTTAATTAATGTAAGCCGGCCTGCAAACGGGTCCGCAATAGTTTTAAAAACAATGCCCAGAAAAGGATCATCCGGATTTGGTGTGATTTCGACTTCATTCTCCGAGCCCTCTTCATACGCAATTTTTGTTCCTGTGTTTAAAGGAGACGGCATGGCGTCTACGATTAAATTGCAAAGCAGATCAATGCCGATATTATTTGTTGCAGACCCGCATAAAACAGGAACAAAAGTTCGGCTTGAAGTCCCTTTGAGCAATGCATTTTTTAATTCTTCATCAGAAAGCGCTTCGCCTTCAAGATATTTTTCAACAAGTGCATCGTCAGCTTCTGCAATATTCTCAACCAGAGCCTCATGTTCTGAATCAACAAGTTCCTGCATGTCTGAAGGGATCTCGCAGGACTTTGCAGTGCCGTTTTCGTAGGTGTAAGCTTTTTTTGAAAGAAGATCAATGATCCCGTTAAAGTCGTTTTCCTTGCCGATGGGGAGCTGAAGCATAATCGGTTTGGGGTCAAAGGTTTCAACAGCATCCGCAAATGCCTTTTGAAAATCAGCTCTTTCTCTGTCCACTTTATTGATAAAAATAGCGGCAGGGAGGTTGAATTGTTCGGCAAAGTCCCATGCCTGTTCAGATTGAAATTTAATTCCATCAATGGCATCTATGACCAGCACGACACTGTCCGCTGCCTGCATGCAAAGTTTGGTATCGGAAAAAAAATTCTGATCACCCGGCGTATCAATGATACTGATGGAATTTTTTTGCCATTCAAGTTGATGAAAAGAAGTGCTGATAGTGGATTTGCGTTTTAGTTCCTCTGGTTCGAAATCCAACACGGAATTTCCGGCATCAACACTGCCGAGTCGGGTCGTAACGCCGGTATTATACAGCATTGCTTCCGCCAAAGAAGTTTTTCCTGCGCCACTCTGCCCAACAAATGCAATATTTTTTGATTTATCTGCCATTTCAGTTAATTAACTCCTCTCTGCAAAATTCGTTGATCTCATTCTAAAATACAATTTTTAATAATTATATACATACTTAAAAAAAATCAACATCAAAAAAAGAAAAATTCAGGGTGGCGCATTTGGGTTTTAATTCGTTTTTTACGACGCCATCAAGTATATAATAAATTCTTTATTCCCTTTAGGCCCAAGAACCGGAGAGGGGACAACAGGGCCGACCATAAACCCAAGCTTTGAAAAAAAGACCGACAATTCATTAATAACGGATTCATGCAATGCCGGATCTTTCACGACACCGCCTTTTCCGACCATGCCTTTTCCAACCTCAAACTGGGGCTTAATAAGAGCAAGTATCTTTCCATTTTGTTTTAGAAATTTTTTAACAACCGGAACTACGATTTTAAGAGAAATAAAGGAAACATCAATGCTGGCCAGATCAAACGGTTCCGGCAGTATCTCCGTTGTAGCATTGCGAATATTTGTCCGCTCAATAACGATTACCCGTAAATCCTGCCGCAACTTCCAGGCTAACTGCCCATACCCGACATCAATTGCGTAAACACGGCTGGCGCCATGTTGAAGCAAACAATCGGTGAAACCGCCGGTTGACGCACCAACATCAAGACAGACGTATTTATTGACATCAAGGCCAAGGCAGGAAATCGCCTGTTCAATTTTAAGACCGCCCCGGCTTACAAACGGCAGTTCAGAACCTTTCTTGACAATAACGGCACCTTCGGCAACCATTGTGCCCGGCTTGTCAACAGGCTGGTTATCCACAAGGATAGATCCTGCCATTATCAAGGAGCGTGATCTCTGGCGGCTTTTTGCCAGGCCTTTTTCCAGGACAAGAATATCCAACCTTTTTTTTTTAATTGCAGGCATAAATTGTAATTATTAAGGTGGTTAGGCTGAAAAGTAAA
>JAOZOL010000688.1 GCA_029933295.1 Desulfobacterales bacterium
CATGCCGTTGGCTTGGCAGGAATCCCGAACAGCGATTTATTTCAACCTTTCAGGTCGGAAAAAACCTGAAAGGTCAAGCCCCTACCGCATTTGCGCCTTTTGTGACCCTCAAAATAAAAGTTGAAATATTTTCAACATGTCCAGTCTTTGTCCAACCCTAAAATTTGCTTTTTGCCTTTTTGTCACCGTACATTTGTGCATTGATTTTAGAACATGGAAAATATTATCGCGATGCAACAAAAAACCCGGTATGGGGCAATTGAAAAGAAACATGTGAAAATCGTGCTTACCGGCAATTTCAATATTAACAGCAATATTCCATTTGAGGTTTATAGGCAGGCCATTAAATATAAGGTAAATGGGTATATCAAATTTCAGGAACACGGCAAATCGGAAATTGTGGTGGAAGCAGAGAACAAAGTTGTTGAAATTTTTGTATATTGGCTAATCTTATTTGTAAAAAAATTGGGAATTCATGTGAACCTCAATTGGTCGGACTCCATTATAAACTACAACGAATTCAGGATAATACGCTTAAAACATGAACAACTGAACGCTTAACATTATGAAAAAGATAAATCCACTCCTGAAAATTACAGCAGCAGTTATACTACTGCTTGGCCTTGCGGTTCAATCCCATTCCCAGTCAATTTCTACCTACCCCGGCACAGCCCTGGAATTTGACGGAACTGATGATTATGTAAGTGCTGATACGGTCTGCTCTGTTCTTGATAATCCCAATATGCTGACACTGGAATGTTGGATTTACCCGACCGTGGGGGATATCCAGTATTTTATGGCGTTCAACACATCAGATTATGGGAATAATCTGCAATTGGGCATTCTTCCTGACGGCAGTTTGAAAATGTATGATGGTATTTCAAACTATTACGGCTCGGTGCTTTCCTCCGATCAATGGTATCACATCGCATTGACCATTGATGATAATGATAATGCAACCGTATATTTAAACGGTGTGAGTGATATCGTTTTTACTACACCGACGCGTCCGCCAACAGACGGGAGATTTTCCATTGCTCAGGAATGGGATCCTGCAGGGACTTCTGATTTCTATAATGGATTGATTGACGAAGTACGAATCTGGGATACCGCCCTCGATTC
Organism: Desulfobacterales bacterium; assembly: GCA_029933295.1. Taxonomy (GTDB): domain Bacteria; phylum Desulfobacterota; class Desulfobacteria; order Desulfobacterales; family Desulfosalsimonadaceae; genus JAOZOL01. The sequence continues at coordinate 1,123 of JAOZOL010000688.1, forward strand.
CATCTCAATCCGTGAGAATATGC
>JAOZOL010000689.1 GCA_029933295.1 Desulfobacterales bacterium
TTCAACCAAATATTGATATGGCGGCAATCCCTCCAGGGCTTCATGAGGTCTGATAGCATTGTATTCCTCAATCCACTCATCTGTGATATCGCGAACTTCTTTAAGTGTGGAAAATAAATAAGTATCCAGGACATCTTCTCGATAGGTTCGATTGAAGCGCTCAATATAAGCATTCTGAGCTGGCTTACCCGGTTCAATAAAAGCCAGTTCAACCTTGTGGTTTTCAGCCCACTCTGCCAAAGTTTTAGAGATCAATTCAGGTCCATTATCCATCCGGATCTGCCTGGGAAGTCCCCTCCAGGAAGCAAGCATATTCAGAACACGGATCACGCGCAAGGCAGGAAGGGAAAAATCAACCTCAATCCATAATGCCTCCCGATTGTAATCGTCGATGATGTTCAAGGTCCTGAACACCCTGCCGTTGGACAGGCTATCGCTCATGAAGTCCAAAGACCAACTGTCGTTGACCTGCTCCGGCTGGACCAACGGGACGGGTTCACGGGAAGGCAGCCGTTTCTTGGGTTTGACACGCAAATTGAGTTTCATTTCTCGATATACCCGATGAATTCTCTTATGGTTCCATCCATAGCCCTGATTTCTCAAATAGTCTCTCATCTTTCCAAATCCCCAGCGGGGTTTCCATTCTGCCAGCATTTGCAATTGCTGATTTATTTCATCGTCAGCGGGCTTTTTTGCTCGGTAGCGATAAGCCGTTCGGCTGATACTAAGTAAATTGCAGGCCTTTCTTTCGCTGAGATCATATTCCACCACAGCATACTTTGCCAATTCACGGCGCTGAGTGACCGCTACAGTTTTTTTTCGATAATATCCTTGAGCACAGTGAGTTCCAGGCTCAAATCAGCGTACATCTGTTTCAGTTTTCGATTTTCCTCTTCGAGTTCCTTTAATCTTTTCAAAGAGGAAGCGTCCATGCCACCATATTTTGCTTTCCATTTATAGAAACCGCTCCGGCTGAATCCGTGTTGGCGGCACAAATCCGTTACAGGCACTCCGGCTTCTGCTTCTTTTAGGATCTTGATAATTTGGTGTTCCGTGAATCTTGATTGTTTCATGTGGAATTCTCCTCTCTTGTTTTTACCAGAAAATTCCACTTTCACTTGGTATTATTTTAGGGGATGGTTACC
>JAOZOL010000031.1 GCA_029933295.1 Desulfobacterales bacterium
ATATAAAATCCGGGGATGCATAGAGTGCGGATGCTGCGCATATGTCTGCCCGGCAGGCATCCCTCTGGTGCAGCGCATTCGGGTGGGCAAGGCGTTGATAATGGCAAACAAATCAAAAAAATAAAAATCGGAATATGAAATCTCCATGAGTGATACAACCCAAAAGAATAAATCTTTGCCGAATGAAATCAAACTGAATAAAACCGGAGACACCCCTGTCATCCAGGTCGGACATTCGCCGCATTTATCCGATGCTTCGTTCACAACGCGGCGCATGATGATCGATGTCCTGATCGCGTTGTTGCCGGTTATCGGCATGTCGGTTTATATGTTCCAAATGTATGCCGTCAGACAAATGCTTATCTGCCTGGCGGCCTGCCTGCTGGCAGAGGCAACTTTTATAAAAATGCGCGGCCGGTCTTTTACATTACCGGACTGTTCAGCCGCAGTCACCGGTATCATACTCGGCCTGTCACTGCCGGCAACCGCTCCCTGGTACGTCGGGGTGATCGCCTCAGTGGTTGCCATCGGCATCGGCAAAGTCATTTTCGGCGGTCTGGGCATGAACCTGTTTAATCCGGCAATGGTCGGGCGGGCATTTGTAATGATCGCTTTTGCCGGTGTTATGGCGGCTTCCGGATACGAAAGCATTCATACCGGCATCGACGCCCTTACCCAGGCAACGCCCTTAAACGCCTTCAAACAAATGGGAATTTCCACTCCCCTCAGGGATTTGTTTTTTGGATTTACCAACGGCAGCCCGGGGGAAATCAGCGCACTGGCCTGCCTGACCGGCGGGATATACCTTTGTATCCGAAGAACCGCTTCCTGGGAGATCCCGGCCGGAATCATCGCCGTCGTTATGGTTATGGCCGGGCTGACCAACGTTTTGGGAGATGCCCCGGACTGGACAATACTTCATCACCTTTTCTCCGGCGCACTCTTATTCGGCGCTTTTTTCATTGCGACCGACCCGGTCACCAGCCCCCTGACGGCAAAGGGCAAATTTATTTTCGGCGCCGGCATTGGTTTTTTTATTATGGTTCTCCGCCTCTTCAGCGGATATCCTGAAGGGGTGATGTTTGCCGTTCTGTTGATGAATGCACTGACACCCCTTATCAATCGCTGGTCGATTCCAAAGGCCATGGGAGAATAAACGATGAACACATCACAACAAACAATGCCTGACAGCGGTAACCGCATTTTCAATTCTTTTTTAGTCCAGGCATGGCTGGTTCTGCTGCTGGCATCCTTTTTCGGCGCTACCCTGGCCGGTATCCAGCTCACCCTTTCCCCGAAAATTGAAGCCAACAAGCTCAACGAAACCATTGAAAAAGTTCCGGAGCTTATTCTCGGCACTGAAAACGCCAGTGCCATGGCAGCGCAAAATCAAAAGATAGAAATCAAACAGCAATTTTTTGAAACCAATGTCAATAATCAGAAAAAAATATACAACGTCTTTCAGGCCAGAATGGACGATCAAACCGCCGGCTGGGTCGTCAAGGCGTCCGGTCAGGGATATGGTGACAAAATCGAGTTGCTGATTGGATTAGACGCGCCCGCGCAAACCATCACCGGTTTGTTTATAATTGACCAAAAGGAAACCCCGGGACTGGGGAATAATATTGTCAAGCCGGTCTGGCGAAACCAGTTTATCAACAAATCCACCCGACAGCATTTAACCGCAGTGAAAACAAAAGCATCTGCTCCCAATGAAATCAATGCCATAACCGGTGCGACCATTTCATCACGAAGTGTTTGCAACATTATCAATCAAACCATAGACAACCTGAAAAAACCGTTAAACGATGCGGCGGTTGCCCATCCGAAAACTTCTGACCATCAACAGGAGAAAAAATAATAATATGGCCGATCAACCAACAGCCCTGGAACGATTCACCCAGGGCATTTTGCCGGAAAACCCGGTGTACCGCCAATTGCTTGGACTTTGCGCCACCCTGGCGGTAACCAACAGTATGAAGGGGGCCATGACCATGGCCGGGGCCGTGCTTTTTGTTCTGTTATGCGCCAATGTCATCATCAGCCTGATTCGCAATCTCTTGAAGCCCCATTTACGGATCGTCATTTTCACGCTGACCATCGCCACGTTTGTAACCATTGTGGACCGGTTTCTGGCCGCATACATGTATCAGATGAGCAAAAGCCTGGGGCCGTATATTCCCTTAATTATCGTTAATTGTATTATTATCTGTCGATGCGAAGTCTGTGCATCCAAGCAGTCGGTTTTTACCGCTGCCTCCGACGCCATTGGGCAGTCTCTGGGGTTCGCCCTGGCCATGGCCAGTATCGCATCCGTGCGTGAGATTCTGGGCACCGGCATGTTTTTCGGATTTCGGGTCCTGCCGGCCGCATGGCCGGACTGGGTCATCATGGTGCTGCCCCCCGGTGCGTTTCTCACATTCGGGCTGCTCCTGGGCGCCGTAAACTGGGTCGTTGCCATGAAGAAGTCTGAAGGCTGAAGCCTGAATCCCTAATATTTTAAGGTGAAAAAGTGAATTATATAATAGATATCCTTCTGATTGCCGTCAGCGCAGCTTTGATCAACAACTTTGTGTTGTATTATTTTGTCGGGATCTGCCCGTTCATTGGTGTTTCGCGCCAGATAGACATGGCGGTCGGCATGGGCCTTGCGGTAACTTTTGTTATCACCATTGCCGCATTCCTCAGCTGGACCATGACAACCATGGTTCTCATTCCCGGCGCTCCTTTGACCACATGGATCGGCGGATTTTTCATGCCGCCGGATGCCGCCGCCCGAATTGACCTGACCATTTTAAGCTATATTGTTTATATTTTTGCCATTGCAGCATCGGTTCAGTTTGTTGAAATGTATGTGCGCAAGTTTTTTCCGGCACTATATAAATCGTTCGGCGTTTTCCTCCCGTTGATTACAACCAACTGTGCCATCCTGTTTGCCTGCCTGGTTATCATGAGCCATGTGGCCGGTGTGGACAACCCGGCGGATGCATGGGATCTTGGCCGCGCCCTGACCCTGGCCTTTTTCGGCGGCATCGGATTTACCATTGCCATTGTTATTATGGCCGGTATTCGGGAAGAGCTGGAATTCTGTGATGTTCCTGAGGCGCTTAAAGGTGCCGCGATCACTTTGATTGTCGCCGGCATTTTATCCATGGCATTTATGGGATTTACCGGTGTGGATACGGGCTTGAAAAACGCGCTGAAAAATGATCCCGCAAAACAAATTTCTTTAAATTCTGAATCCGGAAACGGCTTTAACCCGAAAACCGAGCACTATGTTACCTCGACAATATTGATTAAAACCGGAACAGAGGAGTTGTCATGACTTTTGTAACCATCGGGCTGGCTGCCGGCACCATGCTGGTCATGGCCCTTATTTTTTCATATGTTCTTGGCTGGGCGAACACTGCTTTTCATGTTGAAATCGACCCCCGAATTGACGCCATAATGAATGCTTTGCCGGGTGCCAATTGCGGTGGCTGCGGATTTATAGGCTGCGGAGAATATGCGGAAGCAATCGTAGACGCGGGGGCTGAGGTCAACAAATGCACTGTGGGCGGAGAAGCCTGTGCGGCGGCGGTGGCTCAGATTATGGGCGTGGAATTAGGCGACTCCCTGCCGTTTCGGCCGGTTGTTCATTGCGGCGCCCATTATAAAGACCGCCTGGGCCGAACAGAATATCATGGCGAACAGCGTTGCGCGTCTGCCAATATTGTGGCGGATATCCAGGGATGTACTTACGGATGTCTTGGCTTTGGCGACTGTGTTAATGCCTGCAATTATGACGCTATTCATGTCATTGACGGCCTGGCAACAGTGGACTATGAAAAATGCATCGGATGCGGGGCCTGTGCCAGGGTCTGCCCACGAAACATCATCACCATCACCCCGTTTAAAGCCGAACGTATACTCGCGGTTACCTGCTCCAACAAGGACAAGGGCAAGGATATTACAAAAGTATGCACCGTGGGATGCATCGGATGCGGGGCCTGTGCCAGGATTTCGAATCTGTTTACCATTGAAGATAATCTTTCCACTATCAATTACGACGCCTATGAACCTGTCTGCGGCATTGATGTTATGAAAGCCTGTGAAAAATGCCCACGGCAACGGATTGTTTTTGTCGGAAAAGAAAAAGCGGATGAGTCTGTGGAATTCTCCGGTGAAGTGGTCACCCCTGATTTTAAAACAACGGTGGATGATACGGAATGGAGGGGATAGCATGAAGGGAGAAGGTGACCCGTAGACCGGCAACCATAAACCCGACAAGCACTCCTCAACGACATACTGGTTTTACTCAGTATATCAAGAAATAGCATCAATTCGGAAAGTTGAATTTTTTCTATACGGCGAAGTGCAGCGACTTCAGTATTCAGCATTCGATATTCAAAAATTTTCTACATACCCCCCAAAAACTTCCTCACCAACTCCATAATATCATCCACCTCCCCCGCCGCTTTCCAGATCATCTCCTTATCCTTTCGGAACCAGGTTAGCTGACGCTTGGCAAATCTCCGCGTATCTCTTTTTAATAATTCAATGGTTTCATCCCAGGGCATGCGGCCGCTGATAAAATCAATCATATGGCGGTAGCCGATGGCCTGCATGGGCCGCAATTTTTCTGTATATCCCATGCCAATCAGCTTTTTTACCTCTTCCAGCAGCCCATCGGATACCATCTGATCCACCCGACGATCAATCCGGTCATAAATTGCCTCCCGATCATTAAACAGACAAATTTTCAGCATATCAAACGGACTTTCGGCAAAACCGTGCGCCTGCTGGTATTGAGACATGGGCTTTCCGCTCATTTCAAAAACCGCCAACGCCCGGATCACCCGGTATGCATCATTGACATGTATTTTAGATGCCGCTTCCGGATCACAGGCCAAAAGCCTTTCGTAAAGTACCTGAATACCGACGGCATCCGCTTCATTTCTTAATCGATCAAGAATCACGGGGTCCACCGGTTTTGCTTCAAACAATCCATGCAAAAGTGCCTTGATATAAAAACCCGTTCCCCCGACAATAAACGGAACCTGTTGACGGCCATGTATCTGAGCAATGGCCTGGCGGCCTTCCCGATAAAACTGAGCCGCATCATAAGATTCATCCGGATCGACAATATCAATCATATAATGGGGCACCCGGTTCAATTCCCCGGCATCCGGCTTGGCTGTTCCGATATCCATATACCGATAAATTTGCATGGAATCAGCGCTGACAATGCACCCATCAAACGCCTCCGCCAGAGACAAAGACAAGTCTGTCTTTCCGATTCCGGTGGGACCGCAAATCACAATTAATTTCTGTTTACCGCTTTCAATCATAAATAATATTCCTGACCGATCTTTTCGAAAACACAATAAAAAAAATTTAAACTATCGATGTGCGATAAAATTTCTCATAAAATTTTATTGACATCATAATCGATTAAATATATCAAGATAATTTGCTTTAATGGCACATGTAAGCACTTACTTACTCTTTGATTTTATATAGTTTTCTGGCAACACAGTCGGGACAGGTGGTACTAAATACCTGCTCCTACAATTATTTTACAGGAGTAGACTACTATGGCCAAGAATGTTATCGGATCAGTAATGGTAGTAGGTGGCGGCATTGCCGGAATGCAATCCGCCCTGGACCTGGCGGATTCCGGATATTACGTTCATCTGATTGAAAAAAGTCCGTCCATCGGCGGGGCGATGTCCCAGCTGGACAAAACATTTCCCACCAATGATTGTGCCATGTGAATTATCTCACCTAAACTGGTCGAGGTCGGCCGGAACTTAAATATAGAGCTGCATACCCTGTCAGAGGTAACTTCTGTTTCCGGAGATGCGGGAAATTTCACTGTCACTCTGAAAAAAGACGCCCGTTACATTGACATCAATAAATGTACGGGATGCGGCGACTGTGCAGCAGCCTGTCCGGTAAGTCTGCCCAGCCTGTTTGAACAAGGCCTGGGCGATCGGAAAGCCACTTACCGGCCTTACTCCCAGGCCGTTCCAGGAGCTTATGCGATTACCAAAAAGGACAAATCGCCGTGTACCAATGCGTGCCCGGATCATGTAAACGCCCATGCATATATATCCCTGGTATCCCAAAAAAAATATCCCGAAGCACTGGAAGTCATCAAGCGGACCCTGCCGCTGCCGGGCGTCATCGGGCGGGTGTGTCCTCATCCTTGTGAAAACGCCTGCCGCCGCCAGGAAGTAGACGCTCCCATCTCCATATGCACCATAAAACGATTTATCGCTGATCAGGTGGACGTTGAGAGTACCCCTATTCCAAAAATTACGCCACGTAATGAAAAAGTGGCCATCATCGGTGCCGGCCCGGCCGGTCTAACCGCCGCTTACTTTCTGGCCCTGGAAGGATTCCCGGTCACTATTTTCGAGGCATTGCCGGTTGGCGGCGGCATGCTCAGAGTTGGAATTCCCGATTACCGTCTGCCGCCGTCTGTTCTGGAAAAAGAAATCCGTTCCATTACGCGCCTGGGGGTCGACATTCGTTACAACACCGCAATGGGACGGGATATTACCATAGACACCCTCATGGCGGACGGCTTTGAATCAGTCTATCTGGCCGTGGGCGCCCATGCCAGCATGAAACTCAACATTCCCGGCGAAGACACCGACGGTGTTATTACCGGTGTCCGGTTTCTTCGGGAAACAGCACTTTATAAACGCAAAACGGTCAACGGACATGTGGTCATCGTCGGCGGCGGGGACGTGGCCATTGATGCAGCCCGTTCCGCTGTTCGCATGGGGGCAGACAAGGTCAGCATTATCTACAGACGTACCCGGACGGAAATGCCGGCAAGCGATGAAGAAATTGAAGACGCTCTGGAAGAAGGCGTCCAGATTGATTTTCTCATGGCGCCCGTAGAAGTGGTGGCGGAAAACAGCAAAGTGACCGGCCTCAAATGCCTCCGCATGGAACTGGGCCAGCCGGATGAAAGCGGCCGCCGACGTCCGGTGCCTATCCCGGGCAGTGAATTTGTAACGCCCTGCGATATCATCATACCCGCCATCGGCCAAAGGGTCAATCCTGCCTTTCTTGAAGGCTCCGATGGCGTGGAACTCACCAAATGGAATACGATCATCGCAGACCCCATTTCCTGTGAAACTTCACGCAAGGGTGTTTTTGCCGGTGGTGATGCACAATCCGGTCCCTGGATCGCCATCGGCGCTGTGGCTGCAGGTCGCCAGGCCGCTGAATCCATTCGAAGGCATATCAATGGAGAAGATCTCAAGGCCGGCCGCGATCCAATTGAGGAGCCGCAAAAAGACTTTAACACTATTCCTAAAAATATCGAGCAGTTGCCCAGAGAACACATGGACCGCATCCCCATGCAGAACCGGTTATCCGGATTTACTGAAGTGGAAAAAGGATTCACCGAAGAACAGGCTTGCAGGGAAGCCTCTAAATGCCTTAACTGCATGGTCTGCTGCGAATGTTATGAATGTGTGAAAGCTTGCGGGGCGGACGCTCTGACCATAGACACCCATCTTGAAAAACCTGCTGTGGAAAATCTTGATGTGGGAGCCATCGTCCTGGCCCCGGGATTCAGTCCCTATGATCCCTCCGGCCTGGACTTTTACGGATTTGATACCCTGCCGAATGTTGTGACCTCCATGCAATATGAACGGATGCTTTCCGCTTCCGGGCCCTTTGGCGGCCATCTGGTAAGGCCGTCGGATCATCAGGAACCCAAAAAGATCGGCTGGATCCAGTGCGTCGGGTCCCGGGACCAAAACAATTGCAAAAACAGCTATTGCTCATCGGTCTGTTGCATGTACGCCATCAAAGAAGCCGTTATTTCCAAGGAACATGCCGGCGACGACCTGGAATGCGCCATCTTTTTCATGGACATGCGGACCCCCGGCAAGGAGTTTGAACAATTTTATGAAAACGCAAAAACAAAGCACGGCATCAGGTTTGAACGCAGCCGGATTCACACCATTGAACCCACGGCGGGGGGCAATGAACTCTCTGTCCGTTATGTCACCGAAGACGGCCGAATGCTTAATGAGCTGTTTGATATTATGGTATTGTCCGTCGGGCTGGAAACACCCCCGGAGCTCGTTGATCTTGCCAATCGGCTGGATATTGATTTAACACCCGGCAACTTTGCCAAAACCGAGTCGTTTAATCCAGTGGCCACATCCCGGGAAGGCATTTTTGTCTGCGGTGCCTTCCAGGGTCCCAAAGACATTCCCCAATCGGTGATTGACGCCAGCGCGGCCGCAGCAGCAGCCGGCGAAATGCTCGCCAGCGCCAGGGGAACCATGTGCAAAACCAAAAAAACACCGCCGGAAACAAATGTTATCGGTGATCGCCCGAGAATCGGCGTTTTTGTCTGCAAATGCGGCTCCAATATTGCCGGTGTGGTCGATGTTCCATCGGTGCGCGATTACGCGGCCACCCTTCCCCATGTGGAATATGCCACCGACAATATGTACACCTGCTCTCAGGACACCCAGGACATCATGACCCAGATCATTCAGGAACAAAACCTGAACCGGGTGGTTGTGGCGGCCTGCACGCCCAAAACTCACGAACCGCTGTTTCAGGAAACCCTGATTAACGCTGGGCTGAACAAATATCTCTTTGAAATGACCAATATCCGAAACCAGAATTCATGGGTGCACAAAAACAATCCTGAACTGGCGACCCAAAAGGCCAAAGATCTGGTCCGGATGGCTGTTGCCAAAGTCGCTCTCATGGAACCGCTGGAAGAATCAGAATTATCGGTCAATCAAACGGCCATGGTCATCGGCGGCGGAATTTCCGGTCTGGCTGCTGCCAGAAGTCTGGCAGATCAGGGATATGAAACACATCTCATTGAGCGGGATTCACAGTTAGGCGGACAGGCATTAAATTTATATCATACCGCCCAGGGCGATGATATTCAACGGAACCTGTCGCAATTGATCAATTCCGTTGAGAAAAACGATATCGTTAAAATTCATCTGAATACAAAATTAACGAATGTCGAAGGTTTTGTAGGCAACTTTAAATCCACATTAACTTCCGGAGATAATACCCTGGAGTTGGAACACGGCATTGCTGTTATTGCAACAGGTGCCGCCCCTTATACACCATCGGAATATAGCTATGGAAAAAGTCCTGACATTCTGACAGCGATTGAACTGGACAAAAAATTAATTGCCGACGATCCCATGCTTAACAAACTGGATTCCGCTTTATTTATTCAGTGTGTAGGATCAAGAGAACCGGAACGAATGTATTGCTCCAGGGTCTGCTGCACCCATTCCATTGAAAATGCCCTGGAACTCAAAAAACGCAATCCGGATATGAACGTCTATATCCTGTACCGTGATATCCGGACATACGGTGAAAAAGAATACCTGTACCGTAAAGCAAGAGAACAGGGCGTTATCTTTATTCGTTATTCCTTAGACAATAAACCGGTAGTGGTCGCAAAAGACGAAAAAATTTCGGTCACCGTTACCGATCATGTTCTGGGCCGGCCCATGGAACTCACCGTCGACCTGGTCACTCTGGCAACTGCCATTGTACCCTATGGTGATGAGCAGCTGGCCAATTTCTTTAAAGTGCCAATGAATGAAAACGGTTTTTTTATTGAAAAACATGCAAAACTGGGGCCGTCGGAATTTGCCACGGACGGAACCTTTCTTTGCGGCATGGCCCATTATCCCAAACCGATTGACGAATCCATTGCCCAGGCAAAAGCGGCTGCATCCCGGGCAGTAACTCTGCTGGCACGAAAAACAATTTTCAGCAGTGGAACCATTGCTGAAGTGGATCCGGGCAAATGTGCGGCCTGTGGGGTTTGTGTATCCGTCTGTCCGTACAGCGCCCCGACGTTTAATGAAGAAGGCCGTTTTGCGGGCAAAGCAGGAATTAACCCGGTACTTTGCAAGGGTTGCGGTCTTTGTGTCGCTTCCTGCCGATCCGGAGCAATTCACTTGAAAGGCTTTGACACAGACCAGATATTCTCACAAATTTTTGAAATAAACGAGGCAGTTTAGGTTAGAAACAAATAAGGAGAGATAAAAAGATGGCTGAAAATGAACCAAAAATAATTAGCTTTCTTTGTAACTGGTGCAGTTATGGCGCAGCCGACCTGGCGGGTGTCAGCCGGATGGAATATCCGTCCAATATTCGGGTGATCCGAATACCGTGCACCGGCCGAATGAGCCCCAAATTTATTCTGGCCGGCCTCAATCAGGGAGCCGATGCCGTCTGGGTATCCGGGTGACATCCCGGCGAATGCCATTACCTGGAAGGTAATTATTATGCGCGCAGAAAATTCGCTTTAATGAAAAATTTTCTGGAACATACGGGAATTGAACCGGGCCGACTCCATTTCTCATGGATCTCTTCTGCCGAGTCCACCAAATTTGTGGATGTGGTAAAAAAAATTACGCATGAAGTAAAAATGCTGGATCCGGCAAATAAAAGATATGTCAAAACCGAACCCAAGGTTGATTAAAATGAAGGAATATACAGAGAAAATCAGAGAAATTGCAAAACGGCTGCTGAACGACGGCACAGTCGACATGGTGATCGGTTTCCGCAAAGGGACCCTGCCCATGATGAACCAGCCACACATCGCGACTTGTACAGACTCAGCGGATGAACTGATGTGGGACAGCAACTGCGGCCTTAATCTGGCAAATTACGTAACCGACCGCAAAGAAAAAATCGGCATTGTGGCCAAAGGGTGTGATTCCAGAAACCTTGTGACCCATGTGATTGAAAACAAAATCAAACGTGATCAGCTTTATATCATCGGCATCCCCTGCTCGGGCATGATTGATCATCATAAAATTACCGCCATGTTTGATACGGATATCACGTCCGTTAAAGAATCAGGGGAAAGCATTACGATTTCCGGCAACGATTTTTCTAAAAAACTTATCAAACAAGACGTGCTTTGTGAAAACTGTGCTGCATGCACCCATCGCAACCCGGTTGAATATGATGAACTGGTCGCAGACCTTGTGGAGGAACAAACGGATGTGGACCCGTATGAGTCAGTGACGGAAATTGAATCCATGGATGCGGAAGAAAAATGGAACTATTTTGAAGATCTGATTTCTCCCTGCATCCGATGTTATGCATGCAGAAATGCCTGCCCCTTGTGCTACTGTCCCACCTGTTTTGTGGATGAATCAACACCCCAGTGGGTGGGGAAAAGTCAGGACCCCATTGATGTCAGGACGTTTCACCTCCTGAGGGCCTTTCACTGCGCCGGCAGATGCACGGATTGCGGAGCCTGTGAACGCGTATGCCCCATGGGAATCAAAATCAGGGAATTTACGAAAAAATTAAACAAGGACTGTCTGGAACTTTATGGATGGGAAGCCGGCCTTTCCCTTGATGAACGCCCACCGCTTGATACGTTTAAAACAGATGATCCTGATGAATTTATTAAGTAATTTCAAATATTGATAAGGGCAAAACCTATGAAGCTCATCAAAATTGACCAGCAAAACTGGAATACCGGCATCGAAAAAGCAAAATCCGCCTATCGTGTTTTTGGACCGGTAAAAGAAAAAAACGACTATGAATTTAAAGTATTAGGCACCAATGAAATGCCTGATCTGAACTTCCGGAATACCCGGCTTTCACCAAAATCCATCATATACCCTCAATCTCAGGTAATGTTTACATACAGCATAGATGAAACAAAAGATGACTGCCGGATTATGAAAGAAGTGGAGAATGTTACATCACCCATGGCGATCATCGGTGTCCGGCCTTGTGACGCGCTTTCCTTTCCCATTGTCCGTCGCAATTTCGATACACCTGAATACCAGGACACTTACTGGATCAAAGCATATGAGGCAACTACCTTTGTCGGCCTGGCCTGCAATTCCGCCTGTGATACCTGCTTTTGCACATCCGCCGGCACCGGGCCCTTTGGCGAAGAGGGTCTTGATGTTCTCATAATAAAGGATGGCGATGATTTTTATACGAAAATAATCACTCCCAAAGGAGAAGCCTTTGCCGAATCCGCTGGATGGGGCAAAAAAGAGCAAACCGATATAACAGCTAAAATAAAAGAACTCAAAACCGCTGCCGAGGCCAGTGTCTCTTCAACAGTGTCCACTGATAAACTGAAAAACAAAACCATTCTTGACCTCTATGACGCACCATTTTGGGAAGAAGAGGCATTTGCCTGCATCAATTGCGGGACATGCACCTATGTCTGCCCGACCTGCTGGTGTTTTGACGTTCAGGATGAAACCCATGGAAAATCCGGAATCCGGATGAGAAACTGGGACAGTTGTATGTTCCCGTTATTTACACATCACGCGTCCGGGCATAACCCGAGAAATAATAAGTATGAACGGGTACGCCAACGGTTCATGCATAAACTGAAATACTATGTGGATAAATACGATAGCGGCATTCAATGTGTGGGATGTGGACGATGCATCCGCCTCTGTCCGGTCAATATTGATATACGAAAAATATGTGATAAAATGAATAGTTTTGACACTGAAAGCTGCAAATGCGAAGCGACATCGTCATAACAAAGGGGGTATATAAGTGCAAAATCCATATTTACCATATCCGGTTCGCATTGATGAAATCATTACCGAAACCGAAGATAAAAGCTTAAAAACATTTAAATTTGTTTTTTTAAATGCAAGCGATGAAGATAAATTTACATATGAATCCGGTCAGTTCGGAGAGCTGTCCATAGCCGGGTTGGGTGAAATTCCCATTGGTATTGCATCATCTCCTGTGGAAAAAGGATTTATCAAATTTACCGTCTTTAAAACCGGAAAAGTGACATCATATCTACATGCCATGAAAGAAGGCGATATCATGGGTGTTCGAGGACCGCTGGGGCACCCGTTTCCATGGGAAACCCTTGAAGGCAAAAATATTGTCATCATCGGCGGCGGGTTCGCCTTTACCACACTCAGATCATCGATTATCAGTATTCTGGATCCGGCAAATCGTTCAAAATTCAAGGACATTCATGTGATCTATGGTGCCCGCTCCCCCGGAATGCTTTTATACAAAGAAGAACTTGCCGAATGGGCCCAACGTGATGATATAAACATGAACATCACCGTTGACGGCACCGATGACCCGGACTGGAAATACCTGACCGGGTTTGTTCCGACCATCACGGAACAAAAAGCACCTCCGGGAAACGACGACACCTATGCAATAATTTGCGGCCCCCCCATCATGATCAAATTTACCCAGCCGGTGCTGGACAATCTGGGCTACAGCCATGACAATATCATCATGTCCCTGGAAAACCGGATGAAATGCGGAATCGGTATCTGCGGACGATGCAATATCGGAAAAGAGTTTGTTTGCAAGGACGGACCGGTATTCACTCTTTCACAACTCAATAACATGCCGAAAGAATATTAATTTTGATATTGACAATAATTTTATTTTCATATAAATGAAAGTTTCATTTTGTTATCCTGAGAATAAAAGGCGAAGATACGCCAAAAGATATAATTATTAATTTTTATAGGGAGGTATATTCCATGGCAACAGTAGAATTTGAAGGAAGCACATTTAATGTAGACGAAGATGGTTTTATTGAGGATTTCGCAGCATATAACGAATCCTGGGTACAACTGGTAAAAAAAGAAGAAGGTATTGATGAATTAACAGACGAACACTGGAAAGTCATCAATGTTTTGCAGGACTACTACAAGAAAAACGGGATTGCGCCCATGGTCCGTATTCTTTCGAAACTGACCGGTTTTAAATTAAAGCATATTTATGAATTGTTCCCGTCAGGACCGGGTAAAGGAGCCTGCAAAATGGCCGGCTTACCAAAACCTACAGGGTGTGTATAATATTTAACCACCTGCTTGCTGGATTATTCAAATTTCGTTAAAAAACCCTGCTGATTTCAGCAGGGTTTTTTTTGTGAATTTGACGGTACGCTTACGGATCGGGTACACGAAACGCAAATATTCATTTTTTAAAAACATAATACATCATGCCAAAACGCCCAAAACTCGATAACACCGACAAAGCATTGCTCAATCGCATACAATCCGATTTTCCCGTCACTTCAAGGCCTTTTCGCGAAATCGCCAAAGAATTTAAGATTTCGGAAGATGACGTTATCAAACGAATTCACCGCCTGAAAAAAAACGATATTATCCGGCGAATAGGAGGCAACTTTGTTCCGGGAAAACTCGGTTTTACAAGCACCCTCTGCGCCGCCCGTGTTCCTGAGGATAAAATTGATGATTTTGCAAAAGTCGTCAACAAATATACGGGCGTTACCCATAACTATCTTAGAAAAAATCCATATAACGTCTGGTTCACATTTATTGCCCCTTCCATGGCACTGATTAACCGGTATCTGGATGAAATCTCTTCAAAAACCGGAATACATGACATTCTCAATCTTCCGGCAACCGTTGTATTTAAAATCAAAGCGCATTTCGATCTGTGATTGGAGTTGCCAATGAAAGACACCCGTATCGCAGCCGTGATTTCCAACTCCTTTGTCGGCAAAACCACCACAAATCTTGAGCATATGGAGAGATGGGTCGCATCGGCTGCTGAAAAAAAGGCGGCCATTGTCTGTTTTCCGGAAATGGGTATCAGCGGGTATTACATTAATCAAGGCATCAGGCAAATTGCTGAGACAATCCCCGGACCTTCAACGAATTATCTTGCTCGTCTAAGCCGCAAAAAAAATATCACCATCCTGGCCGGTTTAGCAGAGATGGACGTCACCGAAAAAATCTTTATCAGCCATGTTGTTATAAAACCAGATGGGATGGGGGGGGTCTACCGGAAAACGCATTTGGGGCCCACTGAAAAAAATTTTGTTGCTTCCGGGAATAATTTACCCTTATTTAAAGCCGCCGGCATCACATTTGGTATTCAGCTTTGCTATGATGCTCACTTCCCGGAACTTTCCACAGCCATGGCGCTCAAGGGAGCTGATGCTGTATTCCTCCCCCATGCATCCCCAAGAACACCCCCCGAACAAAAATTTCAATCATGGATGCGCCATCTGCCTGCCAGGGCTTATGATAACGGCCTGTTTGTCATTGCATGTAATCAATGCGGGAAAAACGGAAAGGGGCTGATGTTCCCCGGAGTCGGTATCGTCATCGGACCGTCCGGAGAAATCCTCCAATCATATGCCGGAGATGATGAACATATGATAATTGCGGATCTGAAGTCAGATGCGTTAAATAATGTTCGAAGCCATAAAATGAAATATTTTTTCCCTAACAGAAGGCCTGAAATCTATTGATGTTTTTTGCCCGACTGTTTCTCGTTTTTCATAGCTTTAATTTTCTGGTCGTCTCAGGCAGCAGGCAACAACAAAGATTTTTACACAGCGAATATTTAAAAAATGACAAACAAAGGCTTGCAAAAACCATCATCGCCCTTCCTCTATTGGTAAATAATCATTATGAAAATGCAATTAGGGAACTGGAAATCGAAAACCACCATAGCCGTCATTGCGGCGCAGGCCGCAATCCAGTCTTTTCAGGATGCCTTGAGGATCTCTATGCTTTTAACAATACTTCTTTTGTCAACCAATTGATCGGTGACAAATTTATGAACAATGCTTGAAATAAGCGTCTGGTAAGGCAAACCTTAAAATTATATCCGCTATCGCTTCAAATGATATCTTGCGCTCTATTTGCAGCTTTAAATTTTTATCTTTATCCCAAATTATCATATTTTCTCTGGTTGTTGTGGGGGAGGTGAATATTTCTCTATCTTTTATATATGCATTGTATATCTAAAAGGAGGCTTTTTTAAAGGGTAAATTTTTTCGTGGATAGTAACGTGAGAGGCCAAAGTTCTCTTGTCATGCCGGACCCCGGATCGGAGTCCGGGGCAGGCCCGATCCGGCATCCAAAAAATATATTCGTTTGAATTTACAGTAATTTCTTAACCTCTTGTTCCATTGCGATATCAGAAGTATTTTTCTATGTTTTCCATAAACGTGCCGGCTTCGCGAACAGCCTTTTTCGCTCCCTGAAGATTTTGGGGCTGATTCCAACAAAGATTTCTTTAAGCACTAAAAAAATTTCAGGCAGCGCCGCATCGGTTAACCCCCAAAAGCCTCAATGTCGCTTAAAAAACTGTTTACAAAGCCTCTTGATCAGCATCTATTTTGATTCGTCCTTGCAATTAAAAAATAATAGGATTAGCATTAACTCATTAAATGAGGTGCAAATTAACTTATTGTTAATGCAATAATCAAGGT
>JAOZOL010000236.1 GCA_029933295.1 Desulfobacterales bacterium
TATGCAACGAACTTGGTCAACTACATTTAATATGGAGACTCAGTTCGTTGGAAGCGGCTAACGATATTCTATTGACAAGATATTCACTTAATAATAGAAAAGGCCATCTTAGGGAACTTCCAATCACGTATTTACAATATTAAAGCGACGATTTTAAAGGAAAGTTAAATGTTACGTTCAATGCGCGAAAATACAGGTTCATGGTTGATCAAAATTCTACTGGGTATCATTGTGGTGGCTTTTATTTTTATGGGTGCCGGTTCGTTTAATGCCAGCCGGGCATCAAAAATTGCAACGGTGAACGGAGAAACAATCAACATCAGTCAATATCAGACAGCATACAATAATCTGCTTGAGAATATGCGCAGGCAAATGGGAAACCAGTTAAATGAAGAAATGATAAAAGCGCTTAATTTAAAAAAGCAGGCACTGGATTCAGTGATTGATACGACTTTATTACGCCAGGCCGCAGAAAAAAACGATATTCGTGTCCCTGATAGTGAGCTTGCGGAATCAATCAGCAGAATCCCGGCATTTCAAAAAAACGGCTTTTTTGATAAACAGCGGTATAAAATACTCCTCAGCCAAAATCGGTTAACGCCGGATTCCTTTGAGTTCATGCAAAAGGAAGCCATGCTGATGGACAAACTGCGATCTGTTGTCACCCGGAGTGCCAAGGTGTCGGATTCCGAAGCCCGGGAATGGTTTAAATGGGAAAATGCGTCAATGGATATTGATTTTGCTGTATTTTCGCCACAATCATATAAAGACATTGAAATAACAGACAAAATGATTGACGAATACTATCAGGCCCATAAAACAGCATATAAAACCGACACCACACGTCAGGCCAGGTATGTCAAATTCGACCCGGAAACATATAAATCAGCAACACATGTTACCGATGAAGAAATCGAGGAGTATTATTTAAACCACGAGGAAGACTATCAATTGCCGGAAACCGTTTCAGCCCGGCATATACTTTTCAAGGTTGCAAAGGATGCCAGCCCTGAAACGATTGAAGCTGTGCGGAAAAAAGCTCTGGAAATCATGGAAAAAGCAAAAGCAGGAGAAGATTTTGCCAAACTGGCGGAAACGTATTCCGAGGGGCCTTCAAAAAAAGACGGCGGACAGCTCGGGACGTTTAAGCGGAAAGACATGGTCAAACCGTTTTCAGACAAGGCTTTTACCATGGGTGTCGGGGAAATCAGTGAACCTGTTAAAACCCGGTTCGGCTGGCATATTATTAAAGTTGAAGCCCATAATGATGCGTCGACATCGCCATTGGAAGCTGTGGCAACAAAAATTCGTGAAAAATTAATCGATCGGAAAACAAAAAACAGCGCCTATGACGCGGCCGCAGCCCTCTATGATGCCACATTCGATGGGGAAGAATTTGTTAACAATGCCAAAGAAAACGGCCTCAATCTGGTGACAACCGATTTTTTTTCAAAAATAAAGGGCCCCAAAGGCATCAGAAAAGCGTTGGACTTTGCTAAAACTGCCTTTGCTCTCCCCATGCTGGAAATCAGTGATATCAGTGAAATCGGAGATGCTTACTTTTTAATACAGGTTATTAAAGAAAAACCGGGCAAGATACCGGCTCTTGAGACCATAAAAGATAAAGTCAAAAAGGATACCCGGCGTGAGCAACAGAAAAAGGCCGCGGAAGCTGCAGCAGCCGAATTTCTTGCAAAAGCGAAAACTTCCGGATCTATGCTGAAAACCGGCGAGGAAACCGGCGTGGCGGTTAAGTCAGTCACACTGGAGAATCGGAGCAAAGCATCTAAAGCATTGGATGGTGATAAACTATTAAACGCAGAAGCATTTAAGCTCTCTGAAACCAACAAATTTTCAAAAGTCATCACCGGAAAAAAAGGCTTTTATGTACTCGCATATAAAAACAGAAAAGAACCGCCCCAGGAGGCATTTCAGATGACGGGAAGAAACATCACCGCCCGGCTGTTAAACCAAAAACAAAATGAAATGTATAATTCCTGGTTATCACATCTGCGTGAAAGCAGCGAAATCATTATTTCAGAAAATTTTATAAACAATTGACTTAGCAGGAATATCGATATACACTTTTAATAATAAATTAACACATTGAAATCGTGCCTGTATGAAATAATGACGTTTATTTGCCGTTTATCTTAAAAAAAGTGGGTATTGTGGGCGGTAAAAAAAATAAAAAGCTGGACAAAAATAAAGAGTCACATGAAGTCGAAGAGTTTCTGGTCAAACGATGTCCTGAATGCTTTGTCAATCTCTCCTTAGATGCCAAGGAATGTTTTTCATGTCATTCCAAGGTCGGAAAAATTGATAAACATGGTAAGGCGCGAAAAAGGATTAACTGGATCTCTTATATTCTCTGTATTGTTTCCTGGGCGATATTCTTCATTTATATTAAATGGGCATTTAAACTATGACGGCCCCGTAAAGTCCGTCAAATTACAGCTCGTTCTATCTTGCCAGCATCGCCCGCATCATATCAGCGGTATTTTCAGCATGATCAGCGGTATTTCCTATCACTTCAACAAGTTTAATTAAATGAAGCGCAGTGATGGGGTCTTTTTCATATTTGAAAATTTTCTTTGTCAGCGTATACTCCAGTTTGTCCGCTTCATGTTCCAGCTGCCGAAGATTAGTTATTATTTCCTTAACTTTCCGTCTTTGCTTTTCAGAAAAATTTTTAAAATAGATACGTGCTTCTGCAATCATAACGGTCAAGGCTTCAATGGGCTCGATCACCGCATCGATTAACATAAAAAAATCCTTTTCCGCATATTTCGGGATACCTGCTTCAGGCCTGTAAGAAAGCCAGTTAGTTGCTTCCTTGATAGAATCCAGAACACTGTCCTGCTCTCTCAAATACCTGAATATTTCAAATTTTTCAACTGGCAGCATAACGCCTATGGGTAAATGACCGCGAATACGCCGCTTGATAGCGTCCGCCTCATTCTCAAAGCGGGATACTTCCTGCCTGAGTTCCTCAAAAGTGTCACAACGAATCGATGCATAACATTCTACTGCCTGATGAAATGCCCACGAGCATTCCTTCACTTTTTCAGCATGCTCCTGGAGGTCGTCTAATGGTGATTTTATAAACATTGAAAGAAATGGGATACGCATATGCTGTCTCCTCAAATAAAAAACTCTAATATTTTAAACAAGGCCATACAAGTAAGTGCAGCCACCGGTACGGTTAAAATCCAATATAACATAATTTGAAGAATAATGCCAAAATTTACCGCTTCAAACCCTCTTGCCAGCCCAACACCCAGAACACCGCCGATCGCCGCGTGGGTCGTTGAAACCGGAAGGCCCATTTTAGAAGCTATCAATACAGTTGTAGCTGCTGAAAATTCAACCGCAAAGCCCCTTGAATTACTCAGGGTTGTAATCCTTTCCCCGACGGTTTTGATTACCCTTGAACCACCCATGGCGATGCCGCAAGCTATTCCGACACCACCGAAAAGTAACAGAAACAATGGCACTGGAACGGTTACACCGACAGATCCGGTTTTCACCAGAAAATAGATTACCGCCAGAGGCCCGATGGCATTTGCCACATCATTGGCGCCCTGGGCCAGAGCCACATAACATGCTGTTCCAATTTGTATGTTCCGAAAAATATCTTCTGAGTCTTTTTCTTTCTTTCGTCTGAGCAGCCATATAATTAAACCTTTTCCGGAAAATCCTACTATAATTGATATTATCAATGAAACGGCTGCGGCTTCGGAAGTCCCCAGGGCAAAAGTTTTGCCCATGGGTGTCTTAAACAAAAAAGACATGGCAGTGATAAAAACAGTACTCCCGATAAAAAACGGCGACAGCTTCATTGCCAATTCAAATGCATTTGAACGGGATAATATTACTTTTACAATAACTTTAAGTATAATAAAGGCAATCACCATGCTGAATACAGGGGAGATGATCCAGCTCAAAACAACAGCACCAAGCTTTCCCCAATTGACAACTGAAAATCCACCGGTAATCAAACCGAATCCAACCATAGACCCTACAATTGAATGGGTTGTTGATACCGGTAAAGACTTCCAGGTGGCAAATGATACCCATAACGCTGCAGAAAGGAGTGCAGCAAGGGCACCGACAAGTGCCACATGAGGATCAGAAAGAATTTCTGTTGAAATAATCCCTTTACGAATGGTGTTGGTAACATGAGCGCCGATAAAAGTTGCTCCGAGGATATTTAATATGCCTGCTATAACAATTGCCTGGCGCAGAGTGATGGCTTTTGCGCCGACTGACGAAGCCATGGAGTTTGCTACATCGTTCGCACCGATATTCCATGCCATGTAGAAACCAACGATAAAACCAAAAATCAAGATAGGAAGTTCAGCCGACATGTATCCGCAGCCTTAATATATATATTATCAGAATTATAAAACAGCTATGCTGTCTGTATTTACGCCGGTCATAGCACAGGAAAAATCTAACTTCAAGGTAAATTC
>JAOZOL010000237.1 GCA_029933295.1 Desulfobacterales bacterium
CACGGGTTTGATTGTTGGCAATCGGTTTCTCATTTTTGCATTCAGCTATCCACTTGCCATCATCATTCCATTGACTGGCATCATCGTATATAGAAACCAGAACCGTTCCTTTATTGTTTCTTAGATTTTTGATCACAAATGTAACGTCTGCACTAAAAGCCATGGCCGGCAAGCAGAGGCATACTGCTGCGATTAACCCTGAAATTAACATTGTCTTTTTCATTTTTTCCTCCTTGTTTTTTGTTATTTGATCCAACATCTAATTCCAGCTTGAGCAGAATAGATTTCGTTAAAAATCCAGATGCTTATTTCACCGCGCAGCTTTAAAAAACTTATAAAAAAAACCAATTATCCTTGCCACACACCTTTCTTTCGAAGTTCAACCATCGCCGCTTCGATGCTCTCTCGTAATGTATCCACGATGAAATCCACTTCCTTTTCTGTAATGATCAGCGGGGGTGACATAATATTGAGATTCACGATGGGCCGAATGATCAGCCCCCTTTCATCTGCTTGATCAGAAACCCATTTACCGATATTGACTTCATCGGAGAAGTCTGTTTTGGTCGCTTTATCAGCTACGAACTCAACACATCTCATGAGACCTTTGCCACGCACCTCTCCAACGATCGGTAAATCAAGCAGGGTATCCAACTGTTGTTCAAAATAGGGGCTAATCTCTTTTACATGTTCTAAAATGCCTTCTTTCTCCATAATTTCAATATTTTTCAGGGCAGCTGCACAGCAAACCGGATGACCGGCATAAGTAAACCCATGGGCCATCCATACATCAGAATCCGGCGCACTGACCACTTCATAGATTTCGTCTGAAAAGATGGTGGCCCCCAGGGGTAGATAACCGGAAGAAATGCCTTTGGCGCATGTGATAATGTCCGGTACAATACCGAACTCATCTTCCGAGGCGAACCAGTGTCCCAATCGACCAAAGGCGGTAACCACTTCATCTGAAACGTACAGCACATCATATTTTTTGCATATTTCCCAGGTGCGTCTGTGATAGCCCTCAGGTGGTACGATGACACCACCGGCTCCCAGGACCGGTTCCGCAAAAAAAGCCGCCACATTATCAGGCCCGAGAGACATAATTTTATCTTCCAGTTCCTGTACCAGGAAGTCCAGGAATTCCGGTTCACTCATGCCTTCCGGCGCACGATAGTATTTGGGGCAGGAGATGTGGTGAACGATGTCGTCAAGATAGGTAAAGGCAGGCAGGCGGTCACCCGCCCTGCCTCCCAGGGAACTGCCGATGTAGGTGGAGCCGTGATAAGCGTCTTTGCGGGAGATAATATGCTTTTTTGACTTTTTCCCCCGGCAGAAATGATAGAGTTGTACCAGGCGAAAGGCCGTGTCGATGGCTGTCGATCCGCCGGTGGTGAAATGGACTCGGTTGAGGTTTCCGGGTGCCAGCTGGGCTATCTTTGCTGCCAATTCGGCAGACGGAATAGATCCCAAATCATTGAAGTTGCTGTTAAAGGAAAGTTTTTTGACCTGATCGGCAATGGCTTCTGCCATATCTGAACGGCCCAGGCCAATGTTGTTGCACCACAAGCCGCCCGGGGAATCGAGATACTTTTTCCCGTCCGTATCATAGATATAGCAGCCATCCCCTTCAGCCATCATCAAAGCACCTTCTTTTTCAAATGCATGCAGATCCGCCCAAGCGTGCACGTGATGGTTTTTGTCTTTTTGCCAGAGCTCCCGGGTGTTCAGATTATCAAATGCTGTTTGGTTGATGCTTTTCATTTTGATTCTCCATAAATTAATTGATCGTTTTTCACGTTTTTTTCCAGCTCTCTCTAAAAGAGATCCTTAATCGGGGTGATGTCGTACTCCTTGTTTTCTTTTTTCAATTTCAATATTTCACACAGGGCCTGATGCTTATCCCGGGTCATCGGCAAAAAATAAGCGATGACGATAGCTATGATCAGAAACAGCACGGGTGCTTCGTACATCAGCATTCTGATCCCCAACAGCGTCTCCGGCGTTTGAGTGACAGCCGGCTGATAGCCGACCCAGGCCATAATGATGCCGATGACCTGAAATGCTAAAGCACTGGCGATTTTCTGAATAAAGGCCATTACCCCGAAATAAAGGCCTTCCCGCCGCTGGCCGCTCATCAGTTCATCAACTTCGGTAACGTCCGGAATCATTGCCCATCCCAGCTGGTAAACCATGCATGCGCTGACAGCCCCGGATGTCACCAAGCCGATCCAAAAAATAGTCGAATCTTCCGGACCGGTGATCGTTAGTCCTAAGACAACGCTAAGCACTCCCCAGAAGGCAGCAAAGATAATGAAGGCAATGCGCTTGCTCTTTTTTTGGGCAACGTAATCGATTATCGGAAGATATATAAGACCGGCGACAATTAATACGCCAAAGGCCATACCGCTCATACTCTCACCAAAGCCCATAACATAGGTAAAAAAGTAAAGTGCCGTGGATACCACAAAATTGAGCGCAATGATACTAAACGTCCAGATCCCCAACGTGTATCGAAAGGTCCGATTTTGCCGGATCACATCGTAAATATCTCTTAACTTGAATCCGGTGTTTTCCGGGAACAGCTCATAGCCCCGGGTCGCACGCCAGGTTAGAAGGATGAGCAAAAAGGAAATTGCGCCAAACACGGCGGCCATGGCCGACCATCCGGCTGAGATACTCCCAAACGCTTCTCCGAAAACTTGAACAAATACCATCGGCAAGGAGGTCGACGCCAAGGTAAAAATCTGCATCCACCACGACCGAAAGGTAACCAGGCTCATTCTTTCATTGTAGTCCTGGGTCATTTCCGCACCCAAGGCTTGATAAGGCACGTTCATCATGGTAAAAAAGGTAAAAAAGAGGACGACCATCGCCACGTGATAAGCAAACCCCAAGTGAAAATCGGTAAAAAGCAACCAGAGGGTGATACCGAAGGGCAAGGCCGCAATCAGAAGAAAGGGACGTCTGCGACCCCATTTTGACTTTAGATTATCCGAGATAATACCGATGAAAGGATCAGTGAAGGCATCCCAGAGGGTGGCAATCATCAGAATGGATCCGGCCAGGGCCGGGTTGATACCGACAGCGTCCGTCAGGAAGTACAACAAAAAAATATAAATAAGATTCCAAGACGAACTGCCGGCACCCTCTGCACTACCGTAACCTAATTTTATCCTGAAAGGCAGCTTGCCATTGCTTGATTTTTCCATTTTTTTCTCCTTTCTTAGTGATTGGCTTTTAGAGGCCTAGAATTCAAAGGTTGAATCCATATCATTGTCACTGATGACGACCACTTTATTGTGCGGTGGCAGCGGCTCTTCGTAAAACATCTTTGGGAGCCGGTCATCCTGGTTGGTAAAACCCGCCTTGCGGTTAAAATCACGCTCAGCTTTCAACACCTTTAACCCGAGTCCTTGCCAGTCATCCTCACCAAAAGCCTGGCCGGACTTGGCAGCTATCATTTGATACACATTCTGCATGCCCTCCGGGGTGGCCATCCCGGTCTGTGCAAAATCACAAAGGCCGATGGTGTCAACTACCGCCATATGGATCTGGGCATGACGTGAAGCTTCCACCTGGCCTGCG
Organism: Desulfobacterales bacterium; assembly: GCA_029933295.1. Taxonomy (GTDB): domain Bacteria; phylum Desulfobacterota; class Desulfobacteria; order Desulfobacterales; family Desulfosalsimonadaceae; genus JAOZOL01. The sequence continues at coordinate 3,589 of JAOZOL010000237.1, forward strand.
GCCGAAAATCGGTCAAGGGTTCCGCCGAATTCTTCCACGTTCTGGTCCACCACCCAGCCGGCGGTATGATCAGCGCCCATGGGGCTTGTGGCGTAGGTGACCGCCATTCCCTGAATGGCCCTGGGGTCATAGGCGGCAATGCTCTGGCCTTTGACCACCGGCACGCGATCATGGCTAAAGTGTTTGCCGACAGCAGCCGGGCCGTTGCCCAATATTTTTCCGAACTGGGTACCCCGGGCGACTTCTTCCACCATTTCGATGGCCGCTTTGGAATCGCCGAATTCCTTATAGCCGGCATCCATGGCCACGGCGATGGCGACCCCGGTGCTTATGGTATCCAGTCCGATGTCATCGCACAGGAAATCAAGCCGCGCTATGGCATCCAAATTTGCGTTGCCGATCATGCCCCCCATGGACCAGATGGTTTCATATTCCAGCGATGCGGTAATGTAATCACCGTGCTGATCCACGTATTCATTGGAGCAGTCAATGATGCACTGGGCGCAGCCCTTGTGGGTGGTTTTCCCGCCCCGCTCTTTTATAGTCTCCGCCATGGTTTCGCCGCTGATCTTGGCGGCATGTTCAAATCGACCTTCGCGGGCATTGCGTGTCGGAAAAGCACCCACTGCATTGATGGTTTCAACCAAAGAAGCGGTACCGAATTCCGGCAGCACCACTCCGCTGAACTCGTCTGCTTTTACTGCTTTGGCATAGGCCTTTGCCGCTCCTTTAAAGACTTCCGGGTCCGCCAGTGGCTCGGCCGCTTTTCCGCCCCGGGTGACGATTAAGGCCTTAAGGCCTTTGGATCCCATCACTGCGCCCAACCCCCCGCGTCCCGCCGCCCGGCAGGGACGACCATCATTATCGGTGGTCTGGATCGA
>JAOZOL010000238.1 GCA_029933295.1 Desulfobacterales bacterium
GCCCATATATCACCATAGGGGGTCATGTGAGCGTTTGAGATCCCGGCATAACAGGGAATTACCTGTCTACCTTCATTTAAAATCCGTATGGCGAGGTTGTAATATTCAAGGCGAAATGCGTTTGTAATTCTGTGGAAAAAAATCTTGTTTTTCATGTTGGATTTGATCTGACTGACAAAAAAATCAATGGCCCGCTTATACTCTTCGGCATTGGGAGTTATGTGGTTTTCCGTGTTGAGCATTTCAGACCGCTGTTCGGCGATTTCGTTGCGATAGCTTTCAGGCTCAAGTTTTGTAATGAATGCTGCGATTTCTTCAATATTATTAACGTTCCAGCGGGATATAACCGTCCCAAGTTCAACATGTAAGTTCGGAAATTCAGGTTTCAGCAGTTTCAAAGATTCAAACAAGGAAATGACCTTATCAAAATTTCCAGGAACCCCTCTGATATCATCGTGTCTTTCATCTATATGATCAAGGCTGGGCTTGATTGTCAAGTGAGTTGAAGGATAATTATTCTTAAGAAACTGTATAATTTTTTTAGTTTGAGTGATTATCTTTTTTTCAGCAATGGCGTTTGTCGGTATATGGATAATGCCCGGTTTCAGATATAGGCATGCAAGTTCGACAATCTCCACAAAATCCGGTCTTAGAAAAGGTTCACCGCCACTGACGTTAAAAATATAAATATGGCCCATTGATTGAAAAATTTTTTCAATTTCATTCAAAGAGAGCTCTTCGGCGCGCTTATCCGGGTTATTTTTATATATTTCCCATATATTGCAGGTTTTACAGCGAGACTGGCAGATATTGGTGACTGAAAAAGTAAGATTGATTGGTTTTCCAGGCCGGGTAAGTCCGGTTTTCGCCAGTCTGTATTGAGCCATTTTTGGGAGAAGTTCTTTCAGGTAGCCCATTTTTATCCTTTATGTACGGAATTTAAACTTGCTGTTTCAACAGCTTTTCATAAATTTTTTCGGTTTGTTTTGCAATCTCCGGCCAGGTGAACTGGCGGGCAACAAGCTCGGTATCGGAACGCATCTTCTCAAGCAGTACAGGATCTTTGAGGCATTCTGTCACGGTATGCGCAAGAGCAAAATGATCCCCCGGCGGAACAATACAGCGTTTGTCCTTCACCAAATCCGGAAGCCCTCCGACATTAGAGACAATCATCGGTTTACGAAATGCAATGGCTGTTGTCCCCGCACCGCTCTGGCTGTCAAAATGGTGATATGGGAAAATACAGAGATCTGAAATTTCAAAAAATCGGTAAACCTCGCCGGAGGGAATATATTCAAGGTGTGTGATTACATATTCACTTAATCCAAGATCGATAATGATGCGTTCATAGGGGCCCCAGTCCTGCCAGAGTCTGCCGGCAATCAAAAGTCTTGCCGTCGGTATTTTTTTTAGGATTTTAGAAAATGCTCTGATTGTGGTTCCAATACCCTTATACTGGCGGATTGCTCCAAAAAGCAGGATGACTTTTTTGTCCGGTTTAATTCCAAATTCCTTCCGAAGCATTTTTCGGTCAGCCACTTTCTTTACGTGAAAATCAAGGCTGCCGTGGGCGATGACAGAAATTTTTTCACCCGGGATGCTGTAAAATTTAACCATCTGCTGTTTGTTGATGTTTGAATGAACAATAAAATGATCGCCTAGTTTAAAAAGAAACTGTGACATTTTAAAAAACAGAAAAGACTTTTCATGAGGCATTACATTATGAACGGAAAATATGACCGGTTTTTTTTTAAGTTTAAAGCAAGCGCAAATTGATATATAAATGGGGAACAGGGGCATACTCCACCATTGAGCATGGAGCAGCTCGCCTTTAGCAGTCATTCCTTCAATAAGCCATGATAACGGATTGTACCAGGTAAGGCGTCTTTTGATAACTATGTCAGGATTTAAAATTTCCGGGTATGTATGATCATCGTCCGGATTGCCGCCCGGATAGAGAAACGACGGGTAAATTTTTTTAAATGATATAAACTCAACACAGCATATTTTTGCAATCGCATTTGTAAACTCAAAGCAATAACTGCTGAGCGCACGAATGGGCGGAAGGGTACCCAGAATCGACACGGTGATTTGCTGTTTCATTTCAACTCTTTTGTTTCAATATTCCAGTCGGGCTACCCTATGCGGTTTTCAGCAGGCGGTGTGAGCAGGGCGATATCCATATCACTGAAAGGGGTTGCCTTGCCCGCAGCTAATGATCCGAAAAGATAAGCGGCCATGATTTCTTTTTCACCAAGAAAATATTTTTTCAGAACTTCCAAAAAATCGGAAAAGCTGTTATTTTTAATTTTTTCTGTCATGATCGTATTTAATGGCAATTGGTGCCTGTGATTTGTTTGTCTGAACAGAGAATGCCTTGTATTTAATGATTTTCAGAATGTCATTGATACGTAAAAATGTCAATAAAGGATCATTCCGCATGCATCGGGTGGCAGATCAATTATGAAAGGAAGTTCACAATGCAAATCAATTCACAGCAATGGCGGAACCTGCTGCGCCATCAGGCAGCGGTCTGCAATATTGGGCTGAACGATAAGGCAATTGATCTGACGGTCGAATTTGCGTCTGAGCTGATCACTTTGAATAAAAAGACAAACCTGACCGCCATCACAGATCCGGTTGAAGTGGTTGAAAAACACATCATCGATTCACTCATTGTCGGGAAATTTATTCCGCCAAATTTATCTGTTATTGATATCGGAACCGGGGGTGGTTTTCCTGGGATTCCTTTAAAAATTTTAATGCCGTCACTGTCAGTCAGTCTTGTTGACAGTTCCAGAAAAAAAATAAATTTTTTAAAATATGTGATCCGGATTTTAAATCTTCAGGATATTGCCGCTCATCAGTGCCGGGTTGAAGAGTTGTCAAATCATTCTGATTTTGCCGGACAATTTGATGTGGTCATCAGCCGGGCGTTTACTTCTTTGAAAAAATTTCTGCTTTTGGCAGTTCCATTAATAAAACCGGATGGATTTATAATTGCCATGAAGGGTAAAGAAGTAGAAAAAGAACTTGATGACCTGAAGGCGAAAAAAATCCGAGCTGATATTTATCAAATAAACTCCCATCAGTTTTCGTTTCAGGTTGAAAAATACAGGCTCCCCATTTCCTGTGATGATCGGTCCCTGGTGATTGCTAAAGAAAGCTTCACATAAATAAACCGGGGTGGCTAATCTCGATATTTTTTTTCAACTCTGTCGAAAAGTCAAAATTTACCGTGCCATGAAATATTTCCTCTTGACTTCTTATCAGGGTGAAATTAATTAACTTATATTAATTGCTCATGTGCTTTTAAAGCATAACAGGGAACCCTGTGAGAATCAGGGACGGGCCCGCCGCTGTAATTGGGGATGAACGTCGCATACTGCCACTGTACGTTATTTAACTCTTAATGGTTGAGTCTCGGATGGGAAGGCGCGACAAGTAAATGGATCCAAAAGTCAGAAGACCTGTTTGAGCAATTTGACTTTTTTCTCCCGGTTGGAAAAAATGTCATATGATCTAAAGATAAAAAGGGAAATCTCAGGATCGTTTTGTATTGATCCGGGTTTCCCTTTTTTTGTTTTGGGATTTTAAGATTTAACTTTAATCATAGAGGAGGAGCAGATGAAAAGATTTAATTTTTTAGTTTTTTTAATTTTTGCAATTTTTATTACAGCGGGTGCCGTGAATGCCCAGACACAGACAGCAGATTTTGAAAATCTGACACTTGATCAGGAAAGTTACTGGAACGGGGCAGATGAATCCGGCGGTTTTGAGAGCGGCGGGGCGAAATTTAGCAATAATTATAATTCGGCCTGGGCATCCTGGGACGGATTTGCATATTCAAATATTACAGACACCGTTTCTGAAGGCTTTACCGCACAATATAATGCAATAACCGGCGGCGGTGTTTTTAGCAGCAAAATATATGCAATTGCATACGTTAGTTCTTTTGCGGCTAATCCGCCGACCATAACCCTTGACGAGGAACAAATCATATCCGGCGCTTATTTTACCAATAATAATTATGCCTATTATTCAATGATAAATGGTGATGACTTTGCAAAAAAATTTACAGACGACGACCGCTTTAAGCTGACCATTACCGGGTTTGATTCGGAAGGGGAAGAAACAGGTACGGTGGAATTTTTGTTGGCTGATGGAACCAATATCATTAATTCCTGGACCTGGGTTGACTTAAGCGGATTGGGGGAGGTCAAACAATTAACGTTTGGATTAAGTTCCACGGATAACGGGGATTATGGTATGAACACTCCTGCTTATTTCTGTATGGACAATTTCAATGAGGACGATGGCGATGAGAACGATACTCATCATAGCGATGGCGGCTGTTTTATAAATTCCATGAAATAAAAATTTCTTTCTCGCTCCGTTATTAACCTGGCAACTTAATACCTGAATTTTGCACGAGTCGGAGGCTTCCATATGCAAGGCATTTAACGG
>JAOZOL010000690.1 GCA_029933295.1 Desulfobacterales bacterium
TAAATATCATTCGTATCGAGATTCCAGTCCCAGAAGCCATGTTCACCTGCGTCCATGGCCAGTTCCAAACGTTCATGGGTTTTTTTAAATTTTTTCTCAAGATTCCTGCGCTCGACGCCAAATTTCTCCAGCTCGCCAAGCCTGATTTTTAATTCGCTCACCTCTTTTAGAAGTTCTTCTTTTGTTTTGTTGATATTCTGCATATTTCACCCCACACATTTATATAACTCAATTTCACATCCATTTTTTCTGTAACACATATAAATTATATAACATACGGGTAAGACCATTTTTACTCAACCATTATATTTTTTGATAAATATGACAGCATTCATTCACCTTTCTAAATTTTCCTTTATATCTCAGCGAAGGGATCTCCGTTTCCCCCAATATCAGATACCCATCTTTTGAAAGCGACCGATATAACTTGTCAAATATCAAATCCTGAAATTCCATGTTAAAATAAATCAGCACATTCCGGCAAAACACCATATCAAAGCCGCCAAAAACGCTTTCCGGTGGCGCGTAACTTTTTTTGTCAAGGATATCGTAAACTGAAAAAGAAACCATCTCCTTTATCTCAGAAGTTAAACTAAACGTTTCCTTTTCGGGGATAAAATATTTTTTCAGCAGCCGGTATTTAAGATTCTTGATGCTTTCAAATGGATAAATCCCTTTTTGTGCTTTATTTAATATATTGCCGTCGATATCCGTGGCAAAAATGATAACGGCAAGATCATGAGCTTCTCTTTCAAGGGATTCATGAATTAAAATAGCGAGGGAATAGGGCTCTTCACCCATTGCACAGCCGGCCGACCAGGCACGTATTGATTGATCTCGTGCCTCACTCTTTTGATGAATAATCGCAGGCAGGATTCTGTCGGCGATGTATTCAAACGTCAGTGTATTCCTGAAAAACCGGCTGACATTGATGGTTAATACATCAATTAGATTATCAAGTTCGTCGGGATTTTTCTGCAAATAGTCAAAGTAGTCATTATAGTTATGACATTTTGTGACCGGGAACCGCTGACTGACCCGTCGTTCAATCATGGATTCCCGGTAACCGGAAAAGTCGAGATTCCTTGCGTCTTGAAGAAAGCTAAGAATGTGTTTTAGGTCGTTGTCCATTGAAAAACC
>JAOZOL010000691.1 GCA_029933295.1 Desulfobacterales bacterium
GACTATTCCCTGCTAATCATATTATGAAACACTTAATTTGCGAACCCGCACCAGCGGGTGAAGCAATCTTGTCCAACGCCAGGGGCCGTTTTTATTTTTTCCGTTTTCGTTTTTCGAAATTATTTCAATCCCCCACATACCCCACCGCCTCTTCAAAGCCGGAAACGAACCGGTCGATGCCGGCTTCTGCCGTGATGGTTTTTCTGGCTTCTGCCGACATCTTATGCAAAAGTGTTGCATCAGGTAACAGTTTTAGCAGGGCCTCTGTAAAGGCTTCCGCGGAATAGTCAGACAAAACACCGTTTTCGCCGTTTTTTATATAAGCTACTTCCGGTCCGTGATAGGGGCCCTCATCCCCCTGGCGGCAGGTGGCCACCGGACAACCCATAGCCATTGAATGAACAGCTGAAAGGCCAACATAGCCCGGCATCACCATCAGATCGGAGGCGAAGAGGTGTTTGGAAGATAATTCAAGATTGTTAATGGGGCCGTGGTAGTGAACGTTTTGATGCTTTCCGGCAAAGGACCGGACCATTTCTTCTTCGGGCCCGCTTCCGATGATGTGCAATCCCACATCCAGTTTTTTACTTATCTTTTCAAAACTTTCAAACAACATATCCATCCTTTTCCGCCACAATAACCGCCCGATAAACACAAGATTGTATTTGTTCGAATAGCCCAGTTTTTCTTTCACATGATCACGACCTGATGCTGCCAGCCGGTTGTATATTTCATTCAGTTTTTCTGTGTCGAGCGTATTGTTGGCCACAAAAAGTTTTTCAGGTTTATCGACATACTGTGCCAGCATCTCTTTTTCCGGTTCGGCATATAAAATAACTGCATCCGCTTTACGATATACCCATAACTGGATCTTACTGCGGAAGGTGGTGAACGGCTTCAGCTTTTCTTTCGATTTAACACCGTGCGTCCACACAACCAGCTTGTATCCGTAAAAGAAACGCAGAAAAAACAGCCACCAGAACGTCAGGTATTTTAACGAAAACTCGGTGATGACAATTGAAGGTTTGTGTTTCCGTAACACGCGTCCGGTAAATTGTACCATAGACGTCGGCGCTTTGCCGAAATACACCCGCGGCAGCACCTCGTTTGGGAATCCTAACTCCTGTTGTTCCTGCAG
>JAOZOL010000239.1 GCA_029933295.1 Desulfobacterales bacterium
ATTGAAAATATAAATTGTGGGAAATCAGGATTCCATGATTCCGGGGGCAGTTTATTTTACCTCTTTTCCCCAAAGTGGGCGAAGGATGAATTAAGGGTTAATTACCTATCGTGTCTTTTGATTTTCCGGATTGACAGTCATGAAAATTTGTCGATTTAAACAGGTATTTATTGCCCCTTTTTAGCATTTCTAAGGCATGGTTCCGGGTGGCTGGGGTAATTTTTTCACCGCCGATCATTCTGGCGATTTCTTCCAGGCGTTCATCATCATTCAACGGCGTGATCCGGGTGCAGGTGCGGCGGTTTTCAATCTGTTTGGATATTTTAAAGTGGTGGCGGCCAAAGGATGCGATTTGTGCCAGATGGGTGATGCAAATAACCTGGTTTGCGGCTGCCAGACTGGATAATCTTTTCCCCACCACGTCGGCAACATCTCCGCCGATACCGGCATCGACTTCATCAAAGATCATGGTGCCGTTTGCATCCGCATCCGTGGCGATTGACTTTAACGCAAGAATAACCCGCGAAAGCTCTCCCCCGGACGCGATCTGGGAAAGGGGTTTTAGAGCCTCCCCCACATTCGGGGCAATCATAAAACATGCCTGCTCTGCACCTTCTTCTGTAATAATTTTATCCTTTACCATCAAATAGGGAGAGGTTGTTGGGGCGGCAACGGTTTGTGTAAATGCAACCTCAAACCGTGTTTTGGGCATTTTTAATGCATTTAATTCTTTTTCAATTTTTTTGGAAAGTCTTGCCGCACACAGCTTTCGTTTGCCAGATAACTTGTTTACAATGGCTGTCAGCTGTTTATGTTTCCGGTCAAGCTGTTTTTCAGTGTCTGAAATTTTGTCATCTATATTGTCAAAGTCTGAAAATTCGTGATTAATTTGATCCAGATGGCAAAAAAGCGATTCAAGTGATCCACCGTATTTCCGTTTTAGGCGGTTGATCAGGTCCAGTCGGGATTCAACCTCATCGAGGCGTCCTTCGTCAAAATTAATACCTTCAATATATGAACGGAGCTGTTGCACAATATCCTCAATCCGAAAGGTTACATCGGTCAGTGCTTCAGATGAAGCTGACAGTAATTTGTCCGTGCGTGCGGCGTTTTCAATCTGTCTTCTGATCTCTCCTATTTTTTCAGTAATTGCCCCGTCTCCACTGTAAAGGGCCTGGATACTGCTTCTGACAATTTGATTCAGCATTCCGGCATTTTTTAAGCGGATCTGCTCTTGTCTTAATCGATTATCTTCATTGGCAGAGATGTCAGCATCTTCGATCTCTTTTTTTTCAAATTCCAGCAGCGCCATGTGTTCGTGCTGTTTTTGGCGTGATGCTTTTAAATCCGACAATTTATGAATGAGAGGTACAATATCATGATAGCAGTTGTGGGTTTGATCTCTAAGCGGCATCAGATTACCGAATTGATCAAGAATCTGAAGGTGCCTGGTTTCATTTAAGAGCTGTTGATGTTCGTGCTGGCCGGAAATGGCCGCAAGGTTTTTCGTAATTTCATTCAAAAGCTGCATGGTGGCAATACGGCCGTTGATATAGACCCGGTGTCGATCAGTGCTGGAGATAACCCGCCGGATCAACAGACCGTCGGAAGGCTCGATCCCATGGCCTTGAAGAGTCTCTGCAACTATGCCGGCCGGGGGGATATGAAATAACGCCTCGATTTCAGCACTGTCTGCGCCGGTTCGGATCATTTTAGATGTGGCCCGGCTTCCCAAAAGCAGGTTGACGGCATTGATGATAATTGATTTGCCCGCGCCGGTTTCCCCGCTTAAAATGGTCAACCCGTCTGAGAATTGAATGGATAAATCATCAATAATGGCGAAATTTTTAATTGAAAGTTCGGTCAGCATATTATTCGTGATGCTGTTTGGCTGCAGTGCTGAAATAGATTGAGCCTGGAAAAATATCATCTATGATGCTGCAAAGTTTTTCTTCCAGGACAGCATAAGAATAGAATCTCGAAGCGATTTCATAGTTTTGATTGACCATATTTTGACACATTACTTTGTCTTTTAAAACTTTTTTGCATTTGTTGACTGCTTCATGGGTAACATATCCTTCCAGTTCAATGACATTAAACCCCTTGGGTTTTATATCAAAATCATAAATCGAATAGGTGTTGACGACAATCGGTTTACGAAAATAAATCGCTTCTAAAAAGGCGTTGCCAAAACCCTCTATGGTAGAAGGATAGGTCACCAGATCCGCATGGGGATAAATATCATCTAAAGTATAAATCTTTTTTCCGTTTTTGGTGGTTCCCCGTTTTTCGTTGATGCTTTCAGAGACAAAAATCGTATTGACTCCCATGGTTTTTGAATATTCTCTGACGCGTTTTTCATACCCGTGCCCCTCGTCCCCGGAAGCATGGGAAATGATCAGTTTTGCTTTGAGGCCCAGTCGGCTTACCAGTTCGATTGCGTGCTCGATCCCTTTTCGCTGGATGACCCGTGTGGGCTGGAGAATGAAATATTCATCATCTTCAACGTTAAAGGCTTTTCGTACATCAGACGCATATTCATCGACCGGCGGGGGCGGATTTTCAAAGTCCATCACATTTGGAATGATGGTGGATGATATTCCGGTTCGTAGTCCCAGTTGATTGTCGGCTGAAGAATTGATCACCACATGATGGATGGTAGGTAAATGCGGGGGAAATGCCATATTAAGATATTCCCATACGGCATTTGAAAGAAAATGTTTCCGCTCCCAGAAAAAATCATGATGATGGGCGATCACAGGTATCCCGGTTTCAGAGATAAGTTCGGCCAAAGCCAGACCAAGGGGGATATTTAACGGGATGGTCTGGGCATTTTGCGTAATCAGCAGGTTGATATTAAATTTACTGATAAAATCATAGAGGTCGTCTTTTAATTCTTCTTTAACGTCATGGATTTGCTTGGATATGCTTCGTTTTCGATGTCTCTTGCCAAAGCAGTTTTTAAAAATGTGACGGATTTCAGGATGAGCGAAATGGGATTTTTCCGACAGAAAGGACGCCTCCGGCGGAGTGTCAAGTTCTCCGGCAAAATAGAAACATTTAAAATTTAGTTTTTTGAAAACCTCGGCCCATTTGAATATTTCCAAAGAAACGCCATCTGTGCCGGCAATTCGGGTTGAAACAAATCCGATATGATGTCTTGTGGAGCAAAATAAACATGTACAATCTTTTTCATGTTTCATGTTAAATAGAATCCTTATTTTGTAATTGATTCAATTAAAATAAATTGACGGCTGGTTCGAAGAATAATACATTAATTAGAGACTATTATAGTTTTATTATTGTCATTGTCAAGTAAAGCGGGGCACCATATAGCCCATTCGTTTATAAATCCTTTCAAATAACTCATTTATAATTGTTTGGAATGATTGATAAGTTATTTTTTTCATACAGTGGTAATTCATTACCATTAAATCCTTTTTATGATAGAGAAGATATGGATATAAAGCGGAATAGAAAAATATCAGAACCAACGCATCATTTGTTGGGAGGGGTGGCAGTTGAGGTAAGACATATTGACACCGACGACCATACCAGGCTGGCTGTGAGTCGAATTAAGCCGCGCGGTGCTGATTCGTTATCAATTCCTGTGATACTGGTCCACGGGAGTTATTCAACAAGAAATTTCTGGATTTCTTCAAAAGGCGTTGGGCTGGGAGCTTATCTGGCGGACCATGGATTTGATGTATGGATTCCGGAACTCAGGGGGCATGGTCTTTCTCCCAAAGGGGATTTATTTTCAAAGATCACCGCCCAGGATCAGATCCGGTATGATCTGCCGGCAATCCAGGAAGCTGTATATGCCCAAACCGGTTCTGCCGCATTCTGGATCGGCCATTCATTCGGCGGCCTGTTTATGATTGCGGCGCTTTCAACCGGCTGGCTGAACCATGATATGGTTCGGGGAATCATCACGTTCGGAAGCCAGATAAGTTATGGGGATGGATACTTGAAGATTCCGCCGGTGGCATGGACACTCTCGCTGCTGCTCAAGGTACTCGGCAATTTTCCGGCGCCGGCATTCGGGCTCGGGCCTGAAAAAGAGGCGGCCGGCACCATGCTTGAAACCATCCGCTGGAAAAAATTCCGGGGCAAATGGACCGATTCAGACGGGGGTTCATATTGGGATGGATTGAAGAAAATAAAAATACCGGTGCTGACCTATGCTGCGGCAAAGGATAAAAATGATCCCCCGGCGGGCTGCCGAAAAATACATAAGCGTCTGGGTAGTATTGATAAGATGTTTATGGTGCTTGGAAAAGATAACGGGTTTTCGAAAGACTATGATCATGTGGGGATGGTGGTGAGCAGGGAAGCGCAGGAAGAGGTTTGGCCGGATATAGTCGGCTGGCTCAAAGATCGCATTTAAAGCCCCATATAATATTCGATTGCTGTGTTGCAAGCCTCTTCAAAATACTCACATACTAAAGTAT
>JAOZOL010000692.1 GCA_029933295.1 Desulfobacterales bacterium
GATTTTTCCGATTCATAAAACTCACTGCCACTGCCATAATGGACCAAATCTCTTAATGCATTTTTTGAAAAAAGACGGCGGTATTCTTTTAGCTCTGTCTGGCAAAGATGATTCAAGCCCTCGGTGGTTAAATACTCATAACATTTGCCATTGTAGCGAACGAAACATGAACCATCCTCAATGTATTTTAGTTGATAATGCCTGGCCATCAGCTCCTGGAAATTAACTATCTCCAGGTGATATTTTTTATTATTTTTGGTAATAGCTCCACCCAGGAACAAGGGATTTTCCCTTTCTTCATCAGTTAGATCAGCTAATTCATTGGCACTGTTGATGCTAAAATTAAGATATTTGTCCGGGTCATTGTGCTCTCGGTACTTTTCCCCAATAGGATAGTTTTGAAATATCCGTTTGATGGTTTTTTCGGGAACACAAGCATTGACCAAGGCAACGATCACTGCCATGTCAGCTTCACTTCGACTTGGATAATGGCCATTGTTGCCATTTTTAATCAGTGACTTTACGTGTAAGCTTACATGCAAGGCATCAATGTCAATAGATGAAGTACCATCGATTGTTTGTACCTCTATATTGGCCTTGGGCTTGCTATTATCGTCCCTGTCTTTTTTTTCATTGGCAGCAATGTCTTGGGCTGGAAATAATTTTAACAGCTGTTCACCGTCGCATTTGGGGCCATCCAGTGTGATGATGTTAACTTGCCGAGGATTGTTTTCCAGTTTGAAATTGTAAGTGCCAGGAATACGCAGAACTCGACTGATATCGTGTGTTCCCGGATCACCACCCAATTGTTTCAATAATGATTTGTTGACTGCTTCAATAGCCTCTATGCCATATTTTTTTACTGACATTGGCTCCCTCAAAACCCAGTAACAGTGGAATCCACCACCACTATGAATAATAGCCGTTGGCTTAAAAATGAAATTTTCTATGGCATGCAATGCCTGGTCATAGTCTCCGTGTGCAGATGTTTTCTTATGACCATCACTGCCATAATCAATTTCAGCATGAAAACTGGTTACAAAATGAACATTTTCCTTTTGCCCTCTGCGACCAACCCGGGGATTGACACCAAAGTATACATTGATATTGCCAGAGCATAGATCATAGGCTTTTTC
>JAOZOL010000240.1 GCA_029933295.1 Desulfobacterales bacterium
CTGATTTCGGGTATTGTCTATTATCATACGCTTTCTGAAAGCACGACGGAAAAAATACTGGGCATTCCTGAAAAGTGGTTTTGGGCCATAGGTTTTTCGGCTTTTGCTGTTTTTGTTGAATGCCTTCTAAATGCAGGAGGACATCTGGTCTGGGAATACCCGTTTTGGGAGCGTACATTCAAAGGCGTATGGCTGATATTCTTTTTCGGCTACTTCCACTTTTTTTGCGCCATCATCCTTGTGATCAGCTTAAAAACAATGAAAAATAAAATTATTACAATGTCAATTATCTATGCAGTGCCGATAATTATGAATATTATCGCATTCGGATTTTTGGGATGGAATTATTAAGGGAACTTCCAAACAATCTTCCACAAATTTTATGGATACGATAAGAATTGCAAACTGTTTGAGAAGCTTGCGACAAATTTTTGTAATTCCGTATCCATAAAATTTTTTACAACCACCGACTCAACCAGACAATAGATATTATCCGACTTTTATCAGCGTCCCTGGCAGCAATGGTTAACCGGAAAACCAAAACATCACCCCGCCCCCGGATAATCAAAGATTTTCCCCTCAAAATTCCTCACCTTCAGGTCTCTTAAATCCGATTTTACCAAATATTCCGGCAGCAGGGGCACCTTGCCGCCGCCCTTGGGCAGATCTATCATATAATACGGCACCCCCATTCCAGACAGCCTCCCCCGAAGATGGTGCATAATTTCAAGACCTTTTTTAATTGTTGTCCGAAAATGTCCGGTCCCTTTTACCGGATCACCATGATGCAGATAATAAGGTCTGACCCTGATTTTTAATAAACACCGCATCAAACGCATCATGACACCGGGATCATCATTTACCCCTTTGAGCAGCACGGTTTGAGACCCTAAGGGAATCCCGGCATCGGCAAGCATGTCACAGGCTTGTGACGATTGAAAGGTTATTTCATTTGGATGGTTAAACTGAATATTTACATAAACCGGAGCGACCTGTTTTAACACAGATACCAGGTCATTTGTAATCCGCTGGGGAAGGGTACACGGCACACGGGTATGAATTCGTATCATGTCAACATGGGGTATTTTGTCGATCCGGGTTAAAAGCTCCTCAATCTTATCATCGGCCAAAAGCAGCGGGTCACCCCCGGAGAGGATGACATCCCTGATGGCCGGATCAGACTGAATATATGCGATCCCGCGTTCAATGGTGTCTGCAGATATGCCGTATTTCTCACCTACCCTTCGTTTCCGCATACAATGCCGGCAATACACCGCACATTGATTTGACACCATAAAAACCACCCGGTCAGGATACCGATGTATTAAACCCGGCGTGGGTGACTGGGGTTCTTCAAAAAGCGGATCAGCCGTAAGTGCCTCATGGTCTTCAAGTTCCCTGATATCCGGCACACATTGCTTCCAGATGGGATCGCCCTTTTTTTGAATCAAAGACAAAAAATACGGATTGATCCGCATGGGGTATTTCTCAATGACCGGGCTGACCATATCCGAATCAATATCGATAAATTGAGCAAGAACCTCGGCATCCAGGCAGCTTTCGGACAGCAGTCGTTCCCATGTCTTAGTTTTAAGCGTTGTAAAAGGGTTTAACATAATAAAAACCAGATCATAATCATCATCGTAATCCTGATCTCGTCAGTTCCCCCAGCGGACGGACAAATCATTGTCTAAATTCAGATGATCAAGCACCCGTGCCACGATTGTATCAACAAGGTCATCTATGGTTGCCGGACGGGTGTAAAAACCCGGTGACGGCGGCATGATGACCGCGCCGGCTTTGGCTAAACGTGTCATGTTTTCAAGATGAATAAGGCTCAACGGGGTTTCTCTGGGTAACAAAATCAGCGGCCGTTTCTCTTTTAAGCAGACATCCGCTGACCGGTGGATCAGATTATTGGTTATCCCTGTTGATATGGCGGCCAGCGTATTCATGGAACAGGGCGAAATTACCATGCCGCTGTGCTGAAATGATCCGCTGGCAATGGACGCAAAAGAATCAGCCGGATCTATTTCCAGCAGCTCGGACATTTTATGAGAGACAATATCCTTTTGTTTCAGATAATCCACAAGCAAACCTGATTTAAAGTCTGTTTCATGGGCCGCAACCTGCCTGCCGGATTTCGATACCAGCACATATAATCGAACCGGCAGCGTCATCAGGGCGGAAATCAGCCTGAGACCGTAAATACTCCCTGATGCCCCGGTGATTGCAATAATAAATGTTTGCTGTTTCATATCCACCGTCTCACCAATTCATCTGCTAAAATCCCTGCAAACAAAACAGCTGAAATGACGCTGTTCACATGAAAAAAAGCTATATTAATATGTTTCAAATCACTGGGGTTGATCAGCTTATGCTCAACAATAAACAATCCCCCGATGACAAAAACCGTTACTAAATAAACAGACTGCATATTAAACATGATATAAACCAAAAGGAAAAACAAAAATGAACATACATGCAACAATGAAGAAAGGTTCAGAGCCTTTTTGATACCAATTTTTGACGGCAAAGAAAACAGCTCATGGCTTTGATCAAATACCGTGTCCTGGCATGCATAGATGATATCAAACCCGGCAATATAGGTCATCAGCGCCAGCGAAAGGCACAAAATTCCCCACGAAAACGTACCTGTCGCCGCAATCCAGGCACCCATGGGTGCCAAGGATATGGCAAACCCCAGATATAAATGACACCATCGGGTAAACCGTTTGGTAAATGAATACCCGAATAACACCATCAGTGCTGGAATTGACAAATACAAACAAAGCCTGCTGAGCATGGCGGCTGTAATTACAAAAACAACCGAAGATGCTGCCACAAAACCTATGGCGGATATCATCGACAATTTGCCGGCCGGGATCTCACGGTTTTTGGTCCGGGGGTTGGCTTTGTCAAACCGGGCATCCACGATACGGTTAAACCCCATGGCTGCTGATCGTGCGCTGGCTGCGGCAAGAATAATCCATACAACATCACCCAATACAAACGGATGATCTCGAAGGGCAAGCACAATTGCCGACAGAACAAACGGCAGAGCAAAAACGGTGTGAGAAAACTTTATCATCCGGCCATAGGTGATAATCTTTTTAACCACTTCCTGAAACGGCGCGGACAGTTTTGTATTGTTTGTCATAAACTCAACTTTCTGACTTGATGCTATCGCTTGATATACTGAGCAAAACTGGTATGTTGTTCAGCATGCTTATCGGGTTGACGGTTGCCAGTTTACAGTTACCTGAAAATGCACGTTTAATCTTAGATATTTTTTTCTTGATTCACCACCACCGTCAACTGTAAACCGTAAACCTGCTATGGTCACAGATAAAAATACTGAAATATTTCAATGGCATAAAACAACATAGAAAGTTAAATCATAAAGTATTAAGCCCCACACCGTGTATAATAGTCCCGCAGTCCGGGCATTGATTATGAATGACCCTGTTTTCCGCAACATAAAATCCCCTGCGAATAATCACTTTTCTGCCGCAATTGTAACAATAGGTATTTTCGCTGGCCTCGCCGGGGACATTTCCCGTATACACATATTTCAAACCAGCCTTGATCCCGATATCCCTGGCGTTTATCAGCGTTGCAACCGGCGTGGGCGGCCGGTCCGTTAAGCGATACGTGGGATAAAACCGGCTGACATGCCACGGGGTGTCATCGCCAAGCTCGGTGGCGATAAACGATGCCAGCTCTTTTAATTCTTTTGGATCATCATTTAAGCCGGGGATCAGCAGCGTTGTTACTTCCACAAAAATATCCAGGGCTTTCATCTTCTTTAAGGTTTCCAGCACCGGAGACAGCTGCGCGCTGCATTGCTGTTTATAAAATTCATCGGAAAACGCTTTTAAATCAACATTTGCCGCATCAAGATATGGGCTGATCATATCAAGGGCCTCTGACGACATATAGCCGTTTGTTACAAATATATTTTTTAGCCCCTGTTTATGGGCCAGCTTCGAGGTTGCAAGGGCCAGCTCAAAAAACACCGTGGGTTCGGTATAGGTATAGGCAATGGTTTTACAATTTTCGTTTACCGCTCCTTCAACGATCGCTTCAGCAGTGACATGATCTCCAATAATACGCCCCTCAAAATCCGTTGCCATCTGAGCGATATCGGCGTTCTGGCAGAACCGGCACCTGAAATTACACCCCACCGTGCCCATGGAATAGGACAATGTACCGGGGAAAAAATGAAACAGCGGTTTTTTTTCAATTGGATCAATATGACGGGCAATGACTTTTTCATAAACCAGGGTTTCAAGTTTTCCATTTCTGTTTTCCCGCACATTACATATGCCCCGGCGACCATCTTTTATAATACACCGGTGGTTGCACAAGTTGCATTTCACGGTATCGCCTTTTAACGGCTCATAAAGTAGTGCTTTCACCTTTCACCTTTCACCTTTCACCTTT
>JAOZOL010000693.1 GCA_029933295.1 Desulfobacterales bacterium
AACATCTCATAGGTGCTCAAATGAGAAAACCACTTTTTCATCCAGGCATCATGGGTCCCAACGGTGATTGCGGTCAAAAATGAGAGTAAAAACCAGGTCATGATTATTATTTATACTTTAAAATAACTTCCGAAGCTTCACGAATGGTAACATCCATCAGCCTCTTACACTGCCCGGAGTCGACAATATGAGTTTGAAAATCATCCCAGCCTGTAAATCTTTTTCCCGTGATGGCAAGACATTCAACCGATCCGAATTCTTTTTTGAATTTTTCCACAACCTGGCGCCCGGCCATAAAGGATTCAGGTGAACCAACCGGATTATCCACCAACAAGTTCACATGGCCGATGGTAAACGCTTTTATCGTCTGCCAGTATGATATATCTCTGATATCCAACCCCAGTAACAGATTGATTCCCATGATCGCTCCGGCCATAGCGCCGCAAAGACCGCCCTGAAGACCAACCCCGCCATCCAAGACAAATGACAGATTCTCAAGACGTTTACTTCCGATACCGGTCTGTTTGCGAATGCCTTCCAGAACAACTTGTGCGCAATGAATGGATTGTTCATCAACTTTGCTGGATAATTCTTCTGACCTTTCATAACCCTGCGGCTGTAATTCATACAGATTCCGCATGGCGCCACGGATATGCCACATACACTTTGCCACCCGGTCTCCCGGCAAAAAATACCGGAGCTGTCCCCGGACCGAATAAAAATCCGCCCGGGTTCTTTCCCTGCAAAAGGAAGTACCGTATTTCTCCTTAAACCATTTCACATATTCCCCGGCCTGACAAAGCACATCTTTTTTTGCTGTCCTTTTGCCTTTACAAATCGCTTCCTCGTTTTTCAACGCCAGTCCCAGCGAGCCGCTGCTCAGGACACCGCATGTCGAACCGCTTGCCACACAACCGCCCTCAAGCCCGGTTGCTGCTTTCAGCATAGTATCTTCACGCCTGCCGATCATATCCTGGAAAACTTCCAGGGTTGCCAGGCCTCAGTTCAAATTCTTTAACAAATAAAACGCCGCCCGACGGCCCCAGTAGCTTTTCTTTTTTCTTCCCAATCCTGCTGCCATTTTATTTTCCCCTAAAATCCATTTCAGCAAAACAGGGTAACCGCATTTGAATTT
>JAOZOL010000694.1 GCA_029933295.1 Desulfobacterales bacterium
AAGTCGATTTTTAGATGGCAAAGTAAAAAGCTCCGTATGCAAGGCGCGCGATCCGGGAAAAGCGGAGGCGTACCTTTTGTACGTTGAGCATTTTCACGGCGAGCGCAACGCAGCAGACGGACTTTTAACGACGCCATCAACTTTGATTTTTGATTGTGTTGTATAGTTCGTACGCCTTTTCCGGCGTCTCGTTATCGTGAACAACCGCCCTGACGGCCTGAATCATGGCAACAGGTTGTTCGGCCTGAAAGATGTTACGTCCCATATCAACGCCGGCAGCTCCCTGCTGTATCGCATTGTACGCCATGGTTAACGCATCTAATTCCGGGATTTTTTTGCCGCCGGCCATTACAATCGGCACGGGGCAGGAAGCCGTAACGGTTTCAAATCCGTCATCAATATAATATGATTTAACATAATGCGCCCCCAATTCAGCACAAATTCTGGTGGCAAGCCTGAAATACCGGGCGTCCCGTGCCATATCTTTGCCCACAGCCGTCACCGCCAGAGTGGGGATGCCGTAGCGATTTCCAAGGTCTACCATTTTTGTCATATTGATAATGGATTCCTTTTCATATTCGCCGCCAATAAAGACCTGGACTGCCATGGCACAAACGTTGAGGCGTATGGACTCCTCAATGCCAACGGCAATTTCTTCATTGGATAGTTCCTTGAGTATGCTGGTTCCACCGGAAACTCTGAGTACGATGGGTTGTGTAAAGGAGGGTGGAACAACACTCCTGAGTATTCCCCGCGTAAGCATCAGTGTATCCGCATAAGGTGCCAATGGAAGGATATTTATATCCACACGTTCCAGGCCGGTGGTGGGACCCTGAAAGTATCCATGATCAATGGCCAGCATAACTGTTCGTCCAGATTTGGGATTAAAAATTCGTGCTAATCTGTTTTTCATCCCCCAGTCCAGCGAATTTGATCCTTTAAGAAAGAATCCTTCGGTTTTTTGCGGGATGTCGGTATAATATGTTTTTCCTTCTTTTATTTCATCCATGTCCGGCATTGGTTTTCCTCCTAAAATTGATGGCTTCGTAAAAAAGTCCAACTTCTGCGTTGCACTTCATCTCTCGTCATTCAACGTACGAAAAGTACGCCTCATTCCTCGAGATTCGCG
>JAOZOL010000695.1 GCA_029933295.1 Desulfobacterales bacterium
AGGGGAAACTGCCGTTTGTTTTGTAGAAGAGAGGGGGTGGGGAAAACGGCCGTTTACTTCCCCGTGTTTGTTTTGTGAATGAGAGATGGTGGGGGAAACGGCCGTTTGTCGTTAGGACACTGATACGGATAAAAATTATCTTTTGACCGTATCAGCGTCCCCCATTTATCCCGTGCTTATCTTTATGAGTGAGGAATTGGTGGGAAACGGCAATTTTAAGCGACCAGTTCCGCCGACCGACTAGATTTTTGCTTATGAAAATTCATGGCTTGGCGGCTGATCTCTTCCCCGCTTAAACCAGCAAAAAGCGTTTGCTGCCATTGCGTATAATCAAATTTCTCACGCTGAATCAGCGAAATAAACCGCTCTGCCTCCACCAATCCTAGATATTGCGTCAAAATTTGAAAACCCAATACTTTTATTTCTGTATCTACTTTCATTCCATTTATCATTATCAAAATCCTTGTTCAATTACAAAATCAATTGGAGTCAAAATTTGTATTTGAGCGATTAAGTTGGCTTTCTTCAAAATACCCTTGTCAACTGTCAGGAAATATTGACAATTCAACTCCTTAGCACAAGCAATATGCAACGCATCCTTGGGTTTGATGCCTGCAATAATAAGTTGTTCCATCATAATTAAAATCGCTGGTGTCTCTACTGTATAAATATCAGCAATATCTTCCCATTTTTGAATTTCGGTGCGTCGTTCTTCAAATGGATTGGCCGCATTTTCGTAATCAAGTATATACGACCAACCTAACGCATATTGTCCAAAATAGATCGCACTTTGAATATGTAATTTGGCTTCTGTTTCAAGCCGTATTGTAAGCATACTTTGATCATCGTATGGACGATTAAAGCAACAAGTATCAAGATATAACCGCATATTTCAGTTCCTTGTCAATGGTTACTGCAATTCTGTGGCTAAGTATAGCATATAAAACGGCCGTTTGCTGATGCTGATAACGAATTTAGAAAGGAACGAATGGGAAACGCACTTTCTATTCGTTTCTTTCTTCATTCGTTGTTATCTTGCGAGTGGGAAAACGGCCGTTTGCTTCCCAGTGTTTGTTTTGTGGATGAGGGAGGGTGGGGGAAATAAGACGCAGATTTTCAGGATTATG
>JAOZOL010000241.1 GCA_029933295.1 Desulfobacterales bacterium
TTCAGGCAGTTTAACGTGCGAAAAATTCTGGCCGCTATTTTTTTTTGAATTCAAATACCCGGCTCACTTGCATTTTTTTAGAAAAATCAGTATGTCATGTGTTAAGTCTGACAGATAATTAAATTGCCTGGTATTCTCATCTCATGAATGAAAAAAATGAAAAAAAATGCACGAGATGCAATATTGTAAAACCATTAAATGAGTTTTATATCAACAACGTCAGCCCGGACGGGCGATATTTGTGGTGTAAAGAGTGTTTTGACAGCTATTCCGCGCGCCGGGAACCGGAGAAAATCACCGGAGAAGTTGTTAAAATACAATCTTCTCATTCCGACAAAACTCAAAAATTCATTGAACCGGTTGCCAAAAGGTGCGTTGGGTGCAAAGAAACCAAGCTGATAAAATATTTCCCCAAAGATACACGGTCGGATGATGGGATAGGGGCTTATTGTAAAGCCTGCCACGCGAAAATTGACAGGATCAGTGAAACTGTTGAGTATGTCAAGGCGGGAAAGGCGGCACGGAAAAAGAAACCAGCACCAAAAAAACATTTAGAAGTACCGATTACGGAGAAAAGATGCATTAAATGTAATCAGGTCAAGCCGGTTTCTGAGTTTTATGGTCAATCCGGATTAAAAGACGGATTATCATATCAATGCCGAACATGCTTGCGTGAATACAAGGAGCGCTATCAAAAAGCCCTTGAAAGGCAGGTTGAACAGGAGCAATTACGCCGTCGCAAATTACCGGTTCAACCTGTACCGAAAGAGAGAAAATGTAACGGCTGCGGCAAAATAGAGCCGAATGACGAATCCGAACGCACAAGCATGTTTCCGGTTCATGCCTGGTTTTGTGAGGAATGTGAAAAAAATAAAACAAACGTATATATCAAAAAAGGCTCATTTGTGTATGATCTTGTGGGCAGAGAATATAAAGTAACCAAGGTTTTAACCGACGAACTGGTTAAAGGGGTTTTTAAAAAAGATGACGGCCGGTGGAGCCGACAGAAAGTAAATATATACGGCAATTGGAAAACTAAGAAATGATTACAATTCCGGTACTTCTGTTATGGCCTTCCAAATAACTCATTTGTAATCGTTTGAAATGATTGATAAGTTATTTTTCTCATACAGTGGTAATTCATTACCATGAAAAGCTTTTTACCGGTTTATTGAGAAGAATTTCCAAAATGATTCTGTTTATGGAATGGGGCTGATCGATCATGATAAAGTGCATACCTCCGGGAACATCTTTTATGGTAATTAAGGGGGATTCATTTAAACGTTTCCGGGCGTCTTCGGAAAAGTCGATATTATCCTCATCCCCGCGGACATACCATACCGGTTGATGCGTTGTCAGCAGGCGATCAGTGAGATCTCCATATTTATCAATATAATCAAAAAATGAGTTCAGCAAAATCCGGGCCACTGCGGGAGGCGTCTTTTCTGCTTCCGCCGCAATGGGTTCGATCTTATCCTGATTTTCTTTCGTAAAGTAGGATTCAAAAAGAGATTCCGGCATCTGGGATGCAATCCAGACAGTTAGATGACCAATGCCGGGAATGCGGCTTATATTATCCAGAATGCGTGTATCCAACCCTTCCGCTTCACGATATAATGATGGTGAAATCAGCATTATGGGGTCTGGATATTGATTGCGTGCTGCCACTTCAATCATAACATTGGCAAAAAAACTGTGGCCGACGATCAAGTCGAATGGCTCCAGCGAGTTGAATGTTTCTACTTCTTTAGCATAACTTTCAATTGTGTAATCAAACGCTTCATTGGCCGGTTGTCCTTTAAAACCCGGCGGATTACCTGCCACCAGTTGAATCCCTTCTTTTAACATCAAAGGATCATTCAGCATATCAGCATATATACAATCTGTGCACAAAAATCCCGGAAGCAGAAGTACCCGGTATTTTATTATTTGTGGTTCGTTCTCAACCAGTACCCATCCTTTTTTTTCATAGGCTTTGCCGTTTTTTGTCAGGTCAATGGCAGACGGATCCGGCCGAACAATTTTAGGAGCACAACTGCTGAGAAATATCAATAAATAACAAGAGAATATAACACCGACATTTCTGGCCCAAAATTTAATTTTCATTGCCATGGCATGTGTTTTCGCTGGTCGGTCTTATTTTATTCTGGAACAAGGAGCCAACTCAATTTTCTATTGGTGTGGTATCAATAAAACCAAAGTCCAACAGGTTTTTTTAAACCATTATTTTCCGGTCCTGAGTTTAGCCAGTTCTTCAACATACCCGTAGATGTGCAGCCCTTTGCTGGATGCCACGATAGGACCGGCTGCAACACCGATCTCATCCGCCATATTTTTTTGCATTACAGCGATTCCGGCAAGGTTTGCGGGAAATCCACCCCACAGGTCCCAGGATCTAAAATAGGGATAAAAAATCAGGGTGTTTTCCTTAATCCGCATATCAATGTGTCGCAGACAGGGGGGATCTTCAAGCTGGTAATCATCATGCCGGGCGACCTGCAAAACAGCCTGGTTTGTGTGCGGGGTTTTTTTAAGCACGTCAATCCAGTGGGGAATTTGTTTGTATATTCTTGAGCCATAGGTATATTGCTCGGTCGGTTCGATGTGATCCGTCATCAGATAAGGCAGGTATTGCTCCACATATCCGTTTGCCACAGGATTTGGAATATTCAAATGGGGCGGTATCTGGGGGAGCATGGTATCATAGGGCTCCGAATAAGGATGTTTGATATATACAACAATATGATCAAATTCCAGCCGTGTCTGTCCAACATAGGAGCCGTGTTGAATTTCGTATTTAAAGCCGACCTCCAGTATCTTGGCGATACATTGAAACCAGGCATCCTGGATATCTACGGCATCAATTTTTGTAATTGCAAGATTCATATTTTTCCTTTAGTTGTGATGTGTTGTTTGAGTAGATGAAGCCGGAAGCAGCAGGACGGTTAAATAGTTTGTTCCGCATCATGGGAAATATTTGCAAGAAAGAGGTTTAGTAATTGCTGGTGATCCTGGTCCGTAATTTCAGCAGGAAGCCGTTTTTGTGCCAGTGTGCTGGCCGCATCAACCAGTTCGGCCATGAATTGATTTTTAGCCTGTACAATCCGGTTTTCGGCTTTTAATTTTTCAAGCTCAATAATTTTTTTGCTCTGGGTTTTCGCATTTTCGATGATTTTTTGTTTTGCCTGTTCACCTTCATTGATGATTCGTGTTTTGATTTGTTCAAATTTTGCGCTGCTGTCTTTAATCATCTGATTTGTTTTGCTGATTTTAGCATCAATGGCATTTTTCTGCTTTTGTAGCTTGTGGATTGAATTTTCCACTTCATTGGAACGGCCCTTTAAAAAATCCATAAAAGGCTTTTTGCCGTATTTTACGATGATAAATACCAGTATGAAGAAATTGATCCATAACATGATTTTATCATAAACAGGCCGCCAGCCCGAGTCAGACGCAGCTGCTGCTGTACTCGTCATATGAATGAAAAACAGGGCAGCCAGGAGATAACCACAAAAGCGGTTTAATGTTTTGTTTGATATCATCTGCTTAATCATTTTAATCATTGGGCCATCCCCCGGTCCAGTATTTTTTCTATGATTTTAACTGCCAGGTTTTCTGATTCTTTTTTCAATGATGTTCTGGCCTGTTTGATTTGTGCGTCAATGTATTGTTGGCTTTCTTCTTTTAATCCCTGAATCTCTTTTCGTGCTTTTTCTATAATTTCATTCGCGTGACGGGTTCCGTCTTCTTCAAGGCTGTCTTTCCTCTGACTGGCCTCTTTAATGGCTTCTGCCTCATGGATTTGTAATTCTTTATTCATTTTCACGAGTTGAGTTTTTGAATTATTAATACCGTTTGTCAGGCCGTCAATATGCTTCTCACGTTGCTGCATGGCATTGCAAAGCGGCCGAAACATAATCCGGTTGATGAGAAATAAAAAGATTAGAAAAGAAATCAGCTGGACAACAAGCGTTTCATTGATGGTGATAAGTGCTGATTCATTGATTTTAACGTGATTTACGATATAGCTGATAAAATTCATCTGAACTCTTCCGTAAAAGATAATGCAAAGACGTTACACAACAAACAGCAAAAGCAGAGCGATGACGAGAGCGTAAATACCTGTGGACTCGGAAACGGCCTGGCCGACCAGCATGGTGCGGGTCAGAAGACCGGCTTCAGCCGGATTTTTGCCGATTGCTTCGCAAGCCTTTGCCGCGGCAAGACCTTCACCGACACCTGGGCCGATAGCGCCAAGTCCCATTGACAAACCAGCTCCCAAAAATGCTGCTGCCTGAACGATGTGTGTTCCTTCAATAGCCATTGTTAATCCTCCCAAAAGATTGTTGTTTTTAAAAAAAATGAAATTAAATTATTCCGATTAAAATTTAAATACGTACCCGCTCACGGGG
>JAOZOL010000696.1 GCA_029933295.1 Desulfobacterales bacterium
CACGTGGTGCCCAACGGGGCAGATTTTGAGTTTCCTGAAAAAGAGCAGAAAAACAAAAATAAAATCACCATCCTGTATTTATCCAACCTGTTACCTGCCAAAGGGATAACAGACCTGATCGATGCTTTGGTAATGTTAACCTCAGAAGAAGACTATTTTAAAGTAAATGTAGTAGGCCAGTGGGTGGATGAAGCAACCAAAACATATTGCCTGAACCTGGTTATAAAACATCAGTTGCCGGTTGATTTTAAAGGCCCTTTATATGGTGAAGAAAAATTAAAACAGTTTGCCAACGCAGATGTCTTTGTTTTCCCGCCCCGCGCGCCTGAAGGCCATCCGCTGGTGCTGGTAGAAGCCATGGCAGCGGGATTGCCAATTATCTCGACGGATCAGGGAGCTATTACCGAATCGGTCATTGATGGGGAAAACGGGTTTATTGTTGCATCCGGCAAACCGAAAGAGATTGCAGAAAAACTTGAATGGTTGATGAACAATCCGGAAGAAAGAAAAAGGATGGGGATTAAAAGCCGTGAAATTTATCTGGAAAAGTTTACCCGGAGAAATATGGTAAAAAACTTTGAAAGAGTTTTTAAAACAGTATTGTTAAAAACATGAATAATCTGTTGAAAATAAACTTAATGGGCGATGTAAACCTCGGCTTTATGCTTGAGAATTACAAAAAAGGTGTCTTCGGTAAAATAAGGCAAAAAAGAGTCAATCCTTTGGCGGGGGTGAGCAATCAAATGAACGGCGCTGACATCAATGTTATCAACCTTGAATGTGTATTGTCGGGTACCAGTAACAGACCTCTCCCTTTGTCTGAAGTTATGCGGGCTCCGGCTGAGTTTGTACAAATTCTGAAAGAAAACAATATACATATAGTTAACTTGGCCAACAACCATACGATGGACCACGGTCTGGCAGCTTTTCAGGAGATGAAGACAGCCCTCAACAAGGCCGGGATCGAAACTATCGTTGACAAGAATAAATTCCCCGGGGAAAAAACTTTGATTTATAAGGCAAAAGGAGTTTCAATAGGTTTTCCTGGGTATTACATTGAAGAAACAATCCCGCCCGAAGAATATGATGTATTGATGACAAAAATGAAAGAAGAGCTGGCTTTGTT
>JAOZOL010000697.1 GCA_029933295.1 Desulfobacterales bacterium
GTTTGCAGGCGTTTATTCCAGTCAATCATTGTGTAATCGGCGGTGATGATACAGTGTCGGGAGATTTTACAGTTGGGTGGAAAAATATTCACCACGAAGGACGGAGGTCACTAAGAACGGCGGAAATCCCGGTCGGTGCCGGGGCTGTGGCTGAAAAATCTTTTCTCTGTGATTTTAGTTGTCACTATGAGAGTGAATACGATGGTAATGGGGGTCAGATATTGACTATTGACTTCATATTTCAAGAGTTTTTTAACTTCGATAGTTGCAGCTTATAGTGTGAAAAACCCTGTTGGTGTTCTTTTGTGGCCTCATGGCGGAGCAATTTAAATTTTTATGCCAATTCGAGCCTTATTTTCCGACCTACGACTTGAGCTGCTTTTTTTAGAGTGGATAAAGTCACCGATTCATTATCCGGATCAAGGAGTCTATCGAGAGAAGATCGGCTCGTACTCATTTTCTTTGCCATAGCTGATTTTGAAAGTTTCTTCTTTTTCATTTCCTGTTCTATCTGCCATGATAGTACTTTTTTAATGGCGGATTGTGTGCATTCTTCAAGGATACCTTCTTCTTCAAGAAAATCATTGAAACGTCCGCCTAAGTTTTTATGTAAAACATCCATTTATTTTCTCCTTTCAAATTTTGACATACGTTGTTTTGCAATGCCCAAATTATTGCCGGGTGTTTTTGCAGTCTTTTTTATAAAAGCATGTAAAAGAATCATCATATCGCTGTATATCGTAAATAGAACCCTGGATATTCTGTTGTTTGATAACTTGGAACGAACTTCCCATAAGTCCGTGTCTATTTTTCTTACAAGCGGTATGCCAAGAGGCCATCCGAATTCAACTGTACGGATGTCATCGCCGATGATCTTCCTGTCTTGGGGCGGTAATGCTTTCAACCATTTCCTGACCGGGACATTGCCGCTGTCTGACTTGTAAAACTGAACATCGATAATTTTTCTTCTTGTATCCATGATTGATAAATGTACCTATTATAGTGCAGTCTGTCAAGTGGAAATCTTAAGCTGAAAAACAAATCAGGTCAGGGCCACGGCCCTTATTGTTTACCGCTGCTTATCCGGTGTTTTTTCAGGAGATTGTGCAAGAAAGTAAGTGGGGGG
>JAOZOL010000032.1 GCA_029933295.1 Desulfobacterales bacterium
CGTTAAATGCCTTGCATATGGAAGCCTCCGACTCGTGCAAAATTCAGGTATTAATCAGATTCATGATTTTTATTTTGCCGGTATATAGAAAAAACTTTATAGCCGGTCTATTATGCAGTATAAATGTACGGAACCGATAAATTACAGGAGGAACAATGAAAGCGCCAAAAGACTATATTATATTTCCCCTTGATGTACCGACAATAAATGATGCTGCCGGGTATGTGAAGCTTCTTTCCGGTTTTGTGGGCATGTTTAAGGTCGGACTGGAGCTGTTCATTGAAGCAGGCCCTGAAGTGATTCAGTTGATAAACAAAGCGGGCGATACGGATATTTTTCTGGATTTAAAGCTTCATGATATCCCTGAAACCGTTTCGCGGGCCATGGCGAGGATTGCAGGGCTTAACGTAAAATTTGTCACGGTTCATTGTGGTGAAACGCCACGGATGCTTGAGGCCGCGGTTGAAGGCGGGGGCGGAAAGGTCGGGGTACTCGGCGTTACCGTGCTGACCAGTGTTTCGGCTGAAGATGTCGGGTCAGCCGGGTTTAGGGAAGAATTTTCAAAGGATGTATCAAAACTGGTGTTAAACCGGGCGGCAATGGCAAAAGCGGCCGGATGCGCCGGTGTTGTCTGCTCCGGGCATGAAGTAAAGATGATCAAGGAAGTTTTTGGAAAAGATTTTCTTACCATAACACCTGGGATTCGTCCGTCATGGGAAGCAGGCGATGATGATCAGCGGCGCATTGTAACCCCGGAAAGGGCAGTTGAAAACGGAGCGGATTATCTGGTCATTGGCCGGCCCATCAGGGATGCCGAGGACCCGGTATCAGTGGCAAGACGGATTGCGGATGAGGTCGGTATGGTTAGAATAATCTTATAACCTGAATTTTGCATGAAAAGAGTTCTGCAAGGACAAATTTAAGGCTAAATCAGCATTGAAAGGAATTTTTCCGTATTCATCATCCGGATACGGGTGCCTGGGATCGTTCGGTCCATTTTACCGGTGGTGAGCTGGAAGGCCGTTGCATGGGGGAATTTCAAACTGAATTTTATAAGTGTTTTTGATACATTGGTGCTTTGAGATTTGCATTCAACAAGCATCCATGGCCTGCCGTCCCGGACAAGGCAGAAATCGACTTCTTCTTTTTCTTTTGTCCGGATATAGCAAAGCTCAAACACGCCATAGGCAAGGTCGGTCCAGAAATGGCAGGCCTTTAATAAATGGATGGCAACAATATTTTCAAGCAGCGCCCCGGTATCGGCAACCGGCAACCAGTCATAAAGATAACACTTGGATTCCTTTGTGATAGCCCTGGCAATATCGCGGGAATAGGGCGGCACCATGAAACAGATGTAGAGGTGGCAGAGGCTGGTCATCCAGTCACGTATTGTGGCATAGGCCACCTGCAAATCTTCGCGCAGGCTGTTTAATGATAATGGGTTCCCGACCCTGGCCGGCAAGAGTTCGATAAGGACTTTAATGAGTTCAATATTTCTGATATTTTTGAAATCCCTGATGTCTTCGCGAACCAGTTGTTCAAGGCGCAGCCGGGACCAGCGGCGGGCCTTTGTGCTAGAGCCGGAGAGCAGCGGTTCCGGAAATCCGGAACATACGGCAAGATCATTTAAAGGGTAATTGATTTTACCGGGTTCAAGTTCGTCCGGATGTGACTGCCGATCCGGTCGTTCCGCAACTGTTAAAGGATGAAGCCGGTACGGAATATACCTGCCGAGCAAACTGTCCCCCCCTTTTTTATAAAGATCAAGCCGTGCGCTACCGGTAACGATGATGGGAATCTCCTTTCCAACCTGGTCATAAAGCCCCTTAAGCGAATTTTTCCAGTGCGGGTATTTATGCAATTCATCAAACACAACGGGGCCTTTATTAATTTTTTCAATCGATTTTATGGGGGAGCGTATCCAGTTAAGCTTGAATTCCGATATGTCCCAGTTGAAATAATTATCCGGTGACTTGATGCACTGCCTGGCAAGACAGGTTTTTCCCACCTGTCTTGGCCCTGAAATAAAGGCCATTTTACGATCGGCAAGGGCATCTTTTAAAATGCTTTTTGTCAGGTAGCGGGGGATGTCCATGATTCGACTAATTATTATAAAACTGATAATTAGTCAAGACTTTTTATCAGTTTTATGATAAAAAGTCAAAAATAAGAAAATTTTAATCTTTTTTTAATCTTTTTCTTATCCTCCATTGTGTAGTCTGCTGTCAAATCCAAGCCGAATTGTGAAAAATCCGGCTAAAAAGCAATTAAAAAAACCAGGCGGTGGGTTCATGAAAACAATTCTTGTCGTTGATGATGAAGAAAGGATCAGAAGCGTATATGTTAAAGTATTGCAACGGGAAGGATTTTATGTTCTGGAAGCGGCCACGGCCAGTGATGCCAATGACCTGTTACTGGAAAATCCGGTGGACCTGATACTTTTAGATATAAATATGATTGAAGTTGACGGCACTGTGCTTTATGAAATCGCTAAGACATTTTATCAAAAAACAAAGGTCATTGTTTCAAGTGTTTACTCCCTTGAGGATCAAAAAAAACTCGTTAAGGGGGCTGCGGATTATTATGATAAATCAGACAGCATTAAGGTGCTGGTTCAAAAGGTGAATGCGATCATGTGCCCGAACGAAAACCGTTAATTTAAGCAATTCATACGACAAAGGAGTTTACCATGGCAGTTGATGTCAAACAGATCGGCGAAAAAGTTGAAAATGAAAGCCAGGTCATTGACCGCATACGAACGGCAATGCATACGGTAATTGTCGGCCAGGAGCTTCTGGTAGACCGGTTGCTGCTGGCCCTGCTGTGTAACAATCATGTACTTATCGAAGGGGTGCCGGGACTGGCCAAAACCCTCACCGTCACGACCCTGGCCGGATTACTTTCCGCTTCGTTTCAGCGGATTCAGTTTACCCCGGATCTGTTGCCGGCAGATGTGGTCGGCACCCTGATCTACAATCCCAAAACCGGTGAATTTACAACAAAAAAAGGGCCGATTTTTGCCAATATCGTGCTGGCCGATGAAATCAACCGGGCGCCGGCTAAAGTCCAGAGCGCTTTGCTGGAAGCCATGCAGGAGCGCCAAGTTACCATCGGAGATACCAGCTATTCCATTGATGATCCGTTTCTGGTGCTGGCCACCCAGAATCCCATTGAACAGGAAGGCACCTATCCATTGCCCGAAGCCCAGGTGGATCGGTTTATGCTTAAGCTGAAAGTCACATACCCCACAAAAGCGGAAGAAGCCCGGATTTTAAAGAAAATGGCGCGGTCCAAACCGGCAACGGAAGTGACGCCGGTGATCAATATAGAAGATGTGGGCCGGCTCCGGGCCCTGGCCGATGAAATTTTTATGGATGACAAGATCGAAGAATATATTGTCAATATTGTTGAAGCCACGCGAAACCCGGAAGCCTATAAACTGGATATCAAGCAGCTCATCCGTTACGGCGCATCACCCCGGGCTACCATTTTTCTGGCCATGGCCTCAAAGGCAAACGCGCTCATGGACGGACGGGGATATGTGATTCCCCAGGATGTGAAATCCGTGGCCATGGACGTGCTCCGGCACCGCGTCATCATCACCTATGAAGCGGAGGCTGAGGAAAAAACATCGGAAGATATTATTACTCAGATTCTCCAGACAGTGGATGTCCCATGATTTCAAAAGATTTGGCAAAAAAAATTCGTTATATTCAGATCTATACCAGCAAGGCGGTGAACGACTCGCTGGCCGGCGAATACGAGAGTCTATTCAAGGGCCGGGGGATGTCGTTTTCCGAAGTCAGGGAATACCAGATCGGTGACGATATCCGCACCATTGACTGGAACGTGACAGCCAGGACAGGGTCTCCTTATGTAAAATTGTATGTGGAAGAACGGGAACTCACCGTTCTTTTTCTGGTGGATCTGTCCGCCTCCGGTGCTTTCGGCAGCATCCGGCGAACCAAAAATGACGCTGCCGCCGAACTCTGTGCGCTGCTGGCTTTTTCCGCCATTAAGAACAATGATAAAGTAGGGCTTATTCTTTTCACCGATCATGTGGAGAAATTCATCCCCCCGGCAAAGGGAACGAGGCATGTGTTGCGCATTATCCGGGAGTTGCTGAATTTTAAGCCGTCAAAAACAAAAACCAATATTTCAGATGCCATTGAATATCTGGGCCGGGTGACCAGCAAAAAGTGTGTTGTTTTTTTGATTTCTGATTTTTTAGGCGAAGGGTATGAAAAACGCCTGCGGATCATGGGAAAACGCCATGATTTGATCGCCGTGTCCGTCACAGATCCTGTAGAAATCCGGATGCCGAATGTGGGGTTGATTGAACTCGAAGACGCGGAAACCGGTGAAATCATCGTCATCGATACGGGGAGCAAAGCGGTTCGGCGTCAATACGAGGCGCTGGGCACCGCCCGGCAGGGGGTATTGCAAAAGCTGTTTCGGTCCATTGATGTCGATCATCTGGAAATATTAAACGATCGGGATTATATATCCGATCTGGTTCGATTTTTTAAAATTCGCGCACAGCGGCTGAGAAAATAAGAAGAGGTTGAACATGACAGATAAATTAGATTTACGTGTCCCGGAACGCCCGGTATCCCAAAAGACTTCCGGTTCCAAAACAATAATATTTATTAATCTGATGATTCTGCTTCTGGCAGGGATCACACTGGCCATCCTGCTTTTTCGAACCGGCCATGGGATGCTGGGGGACGTATCTGCAAAAAAAGAAACCACTCTTTCCGGAGATATTCAAAAACAGGTGGCCTTAAAACTTGAAAAACAGGGATTAAACAGAGTTGCCGCGTCCGCGTGGGAAAAATATCTTTCGGGAAGCGATCACAAAAAGGACGAAGCCGCAAAAATCTGGTTTCGTATCGGTAAATTATATCAGGACGCCGATACCTATGACCAGGCCCTGGCAGCGTATTACCGGTCGGAACATATTTCAACGGTTTCTGAAATATCATCGGAGATTTCCCGGCGTGTCCAGGAATGTTTGGAAGCCATGGGCAAATTTGCCGCATTGCGCGATGAACTTGCAGAAAGGGTGGGTATGCCGCAAGCGGATGCGGGGCAGAATCAATCCCCAAATCAATCAACTGCCCGAACCCTGAATCAAACCACGCCCCGGCAAACAATTGTTGCGGAAATCGGGCCCCGGAAAATCACTGTCTCGGATATCGACCATCAAATTGAAACCATCATCGACCGGCAGTTGTCCCGCATGGCGGCATATTTGCCGGAAGATGCCCGAAACCAGCAGAAAGAGACGTTGCTCAAACAGTTTTCCAGCACATCGCAACGGCAGCAGTTTCTCAATCAGTATCTGGGACAGGAAATCCTCTACCGGGAAGCCCGGGCGTCGAATTTGATGAATGATCCGGCGGTAAAATCTGAAATCACGGATCAGGAACGGGCTCTGCTGGCAGCCAGGATGGTTGAAAAAATGTATGCGGACAATATAAAAATTACCCCGGGTGATTTAAACACCTATTATGAAGCCCACAAGGCTGATTATATGAAAGATGACAAGCAGAAACCCTTTGATGAAGTCAAAAACGAGGTATATGCCGCCCTGAGGGCGAGCAAGGAAAAGGAAGTGCAAGAGGCTTTTTTAAATCATTTAAAGGACAAATATGACGTGGTGATCCATTCGTCGGTTCTGACATCGGAAAAAGAGATAGAAAACAGCGCGGCGCCCTCATCAAACAGTCCTGCGTCAAAGGCAAAATAAGGTCATGGTCATAAAAAAGAATTGTAACAGATTGCGACGATGCTCGCACCGTAGCAGGGTAACGACCTCCCTCCTGGTCGTTGCCCTGCTGATAGCGGTGTTGTCGATTGCAGCGTGCAAGCAAAAAGCCCAAACTGAAAAAAAGGAACCGGAAACCGTTTCGGGCATCCATAAAACCTATGATCGTGGTCCGGCCAAATGCAGTATTGATGTGGATAAATCGGAAATAACCATCGCAGACCGGCTTAATTTAAAGATTACCGTGGATATTGATGAAAACTATGACGTAGAACTGCCCCCCATTGGGGAGAAAATGGCCCAATTCGGTATTGTGGATTACCATACCACAGCCCCGGAACTGAGCAAAAAAGGGAGAAAACTCATCAGCCGCACCTATGTACTGGAGCCGTTTCTCTCCGGCGGCTACACCATACCCGCCATGAAAATTCGTTTCGGCAAAAGCGGTGAATTTGACAAAGATGCGCATACCCTTGAAACAGAAGCAATACCCATTTCCGTAAAATCGATTCTGCCGGAAACATTAAAGGATATGAAGCTGCACGATATCCAGCCGCCCGTACCTTTGCCGCAATCCATGACAATATGGATATGGACGGCAGCCGCCTGCGGCGGTCTGATTATTTTCGGTATCACAGGGTTTTATTTTTATCGGAAACGGCGCAATGCAACAATTATTGCGGCTGAGCATTTTCTGCCTGCCCATGAAATTGCATTTGCCGATCTGGAAAAGCTGGTGGAAGCAAAGTTGATTGAAAAAGGACAAATCAAACCCTTTTATCACGGGGTTTCCAATATTCTTCGTCAGTATATTGAAAATCGGTTCAACATCAATGCCCCGGAACAGACCACCGAGGAGTTTCTGGCAGGGCTTGAAAGTGACACGGAATTTTCTGGCAAGTTTCCGGTTAAATTTCAGGGACTGCTTAAAAATTTTTTAAAGCACTGCGATCTGGTAAAGTTTGCAGCGCATCAACCCTCAACCGATGATATTCAAAATACATTCGACAGTTGTAAAACGTTTATTTTAGAAACAAAAATCAGGAAGACGGATTGAGAAAGAATACCTTACATACTTAAACATTTCGGAATCTGGAGGTCAGGGGCCAGAAGGAAAAAACGACTTTTCCCCCTTAATAATACGTTTTTTCTCCCCCCTCAACACTGGCTCCTGACTTGCGGATTTCGGATTAAAACAGAATAAGGATTGAAATTAAAAATGCATTTTCATTCACCCTGGGCATTTCTGCTGTTGATCGTCATTCCGGCAATGCTTGTTGTACGGAAGATGACGAAGAAAAGCACAAGTGTCCGGTTTTCTTCCGTCAGTCACGCGGTGCAATCCGGCCGGTCCTTGCGACAGCGGCTTGCCGTGCTGCCGCTTGTTATAAGAGTTCTGGCAATTATCTGCCTGATTATCGCCCTGGCCAGACCCCAGACCGGCCGTGAAAAGGTCAGGGATGTCAGTAAAGGCATTGCCATTGAAATGGTTGCGGACCGGTCCGGAAGCATGGGCGCTGAAATGGAATATAAGGGTAAGCGGATGAGCCGGCTGGATGTGGTCAAGCAGGTGTTCCTTGAGTTTGCCCTGGGCAACGGCCATGATCTTCCCGGAAGACCCAACGATCTGGTCGGCATGATTGCCTTTGCCCGATATCCCGATACCATATGCCCGCTAACATTGGCACACGGTGCGCTGCCGCTTTTTGTGAAAAACACAAAGCTTGTTACCCAGCGTTCTGAAGACGGTACTGCCATAGGCGATTCCCTGGCGCTGGCTGCGGCCCGGTTAAAAACAGCCGAAAAGACCTTAAAAAAGCAGCAGGAAGATAAGCATTCCGATTATCAGATCAAAAGCAAAATTATTATTCTGCTTTCAGACGGCCAGAACAACACCGGCAAGCGGACACCGGAAGAAGCCGCAGATCTGGCAAAAAAATGGGGAATCAGGGTGCATACCATCGCCATCGGCGGCAGGGATGCCATGACATCCGTTAGAACGATGCTCGGTGTTTTCAAAGTCCCCATGGGCAGTGATGTGGATACGGACACATTAAAAGCCATTGCCGATAAAACCGGCGGTATCTTCCGGCAGGCCGGTGATGCAAAAAGCCTGGAAGCTATCTATAAAGAAATTGATCAAATGGAAAAAAGTGAAATCAAGTCCATCCGGTATATTGATTACAAAGAAAATTTTCTTATTTTCGCGCTTTTAGGCCTATGCCTGATTGCGGTTGAAATATTTTTATCATGCACCCTGTTTAGGAAAATCCCATGACCGGTATTAAACTCCAATATATTCATATGTTATTTTTACTCTGGTCGATTCCGGCGTTTATCGCGATATATGTGTATGCCGGTCAGAAGCGGCGCCAGGCACTAAACCGGTTTATCGATGCCGGGTTAATCGGCAGAATTCATATTTCCGTCAGCCCTGCCAAACGCCGATGGAAAGCGGTTTTAATAATAATTGCAATGGTTTTTATCATTCTTGCGGCGTCGCGTCCGGCATGGAATCCAAAACCGGAAACAGTGGAACGCCGGGGCCGGGATGTTGTTTTTTTGCTTGATGTTTCCAAAAGCATGCTGGCCGACGACTTAAAGCCCAACCGGCTTGAGCGCGCCAAACTGGCGATTTCAGACTGTATTGACGTGCTTGAAGGAGACCGGGTGGCCCTGGTGGCGTTTGCCGGCACGGCTGCCGTCAAATGTCCATTGACACTGGATTACGGTTTTTTCCGCATGATGACGGAGAGCATCTCAACCGACAGCATCGCCCGGGGCGGAACCATGATCGGCGATGCCATCCGGACGACGTTAAACATGGTTTTTGACGATCAGGTCAAGGAATATAAAGATATTATTTTAATTACCGACGGTGAAGACCATGACAGCTTTCCTGTGGAAGCGGCCAAAAAGGCCGGTGAAAAAGGGGTTCGCATCATTGCCATCGGGCTTGGTGATGAAAACGAAGGCAGACGGATTCCGATCACCAGGGCAGGCGGTGAAAAAACCTTTTTAAAATACAAGGGCAAGGAAATATGGACCCGGCTGGATGCCGATACTTTACGCAAAATGGTTAATATGACGCCCGGCGGCAAGTACTTGAACGTGGCCACCGGAACCATTGATCTGGGCAATGTCTATCAGAAACTGATCGCGAATGCTTCCAAAAAAGATTTAAAATCTGAAACCATCAAACGCTATGAAGAAAAATTCCAGATTTTTTTAAGTATGGCCCTCCTTTTGCTTTTTGTTGAAATGGCGATAAATGATCGGAAAAAGGAGAATGGAAATCGTGCTATCACATAGAATCATATATTTATTCATTGCATGCCTGATATTATTGCCCAGCGGTGTGTGGGCGAAAGACCCGGCAGGACTGGTAAAAAAAGGGAACGCCGCTTTTGACGCGGGAAAATATGATGCTGCGCTCAAAGCCTATGATGAGGCGGCGGTGGACGCCCCTGAATCTCCGCAGATTCATTTTAACATCGGTGCTGTTTATTATCAAAAAGGGGATTATGCCAGGGCCAAAGATGCCTGGGAAAAGGCGGCTTTAACCAGCAAAGATATTACTTTAGAAGCCAAAGCCGATTTTAATCTCGGCAATTGTTCCTATCAGGAGGCAAAACGGCAGCAGGACAGTGATCTTAAAAAAGCCATGGATGCCTGCACAAAAAGCATTGAATATTATCAGCAGGCGGTCGATTTGTTGCAAAATCAGAAGACTGCAAACGATATGTCATTAAAAAAAGAGGCTGCGGAAAATCTTGAGATGGTCCGCCTGGTCATGAAATCGATTTTAGATGAAATAGCAAAACAGGAGCAGCAGGCCAAACAGCAGCAACAGGCGGCAAATGACATAAAAAAACTGATCGAAAAACAAGCTGAACTGATTGATCGAAATCAGTATGCAGCGGACGAAAAAAAACAAAACGGCCAAACCCCGCAGCTTAACGACAAAATGTCCCGGCTGTCCGAAGATCAGGAACAACTTCGGAAAGAGACAAAAAATGCTGCAGATAAATTACCGCAGCCGGATCAGCAAAAACAGGCTCTGAAAAAACCGGATCCGGCAAAAGCGGCAAAAGAACATTTAAATCAGGCCCAGATCCAACAGAAAGAAGCCTTGGAGAAAATAAATGACGGAGCCCTTGACGATGCCAAAAAAAATCAGGAGAATGCGCTTCAAGAATTGAAAAACGCCCTAAATTCCATGAAAAAACCAAACGGGCAGAACCAGCAGAACCAGAAAAAACAGTCTGCTGAAAATCAAAAAGAACAATCAGCGCAGGCAGACAAAAAACAACAGGCCCAGGCCGGTCAAAAAAATGATCAGAAAAAAGAAGGACAGAAAAATTCAGATAATAAACCGGACAATAAAGATAATAAGGACCGCATAGCGGCGCAACAGACCGACACGGCCGAAAATATTTTAAACGAAGAAAAAGAGAACCAGAAAAACCGCCGCCCTGCAGTTTCAGGCGGTTATCGTGAGATTGATAAGGACTGGTAATGATCCATAGAAGGTCGGGTTAGTCCGTTGCTCAACCCGCGAAAATTTTTACAGGAAACAGTCCGGCATACGTAGGGTTGAGCGCGGACGTAACCCGACAATAATGCCTTATTGAGAAATTACATTAAACGGTATTATTTCAATTATGCGATTTTTTTCTATTATACCTGTAAATAATAAGCATCATAAAATTATTGTTGGCATGGTGCTGCTGATGTGGATGTCCCTGTGGGGATTGCTTTCTCCCGCTCTTGCCGGGTCTCTATCGGCAAAAGTGGCCATCTCAAGTGACGATGTGTTTGTGGGTGAACCCTTTACCCTTCAAATTCAGGTATCGGGAAGTGATTCACCCCAAAAACCGGATTTGTCCGCCATTGACGGGTTTAACGTAGCCTATCAGGGCGGAAGCCAGAACAGCAGCAGTTCCATCACTATTATCAACGGAAAAATGACCAAAAATATCCGAAAGGGGTATGTTTTTTCGTTCCAGTTAACTCCCCTTCGTGAAGGCACGCTCACGATTCCGTCACTGATGGTCCATTCCGGCGGGGACATGGCCATGACCCGTCCGGTGTCGATTAGGGTAAAAAAACCCATGGAAACCGATGATTTCAAGCTCCGGCTCCATTTATCCAAAACCAGATGTTATGTGGGTGAACCCGTGATTTTGAGCGTTACCTGGTATCTGGGCAGCGATGTGCAGAATGCCGATTTTACCGTGCCGGT
Source organism: Desulfobacterales bacterium (assembly GCA_029933295.1). Lineage (GTDB taxonomy): Bacteria > Desulfobacterota > Desulfobacteria > Desulfobacterales > Desulfosalsimonadaceae > JAOZOL01. The sequence continues at coordinate 11,016 of JAOZOL010000032.1, forward strand.
ATTAACGAAAACCGATCAATTTTATATTGCAGACCCCGGGGTAAACACCAATTCCGGGAAGCAGTATTACCGCATCCCTTTAGGTTCCGGTCAGGTTATTGCGGAAAAAGGTACAGGAAAGTTAGCCGGTAAAACGTTTTCCACCCTGTCGTTTGAGAAAGTGTTGATCCCCAAACGATCCGGGTTGATTTCCATTGATCCGGCCACGGTGTCCTGCCGTGCGCTGGTGGGGTACCGGAAACAAAGAAACCCGTTTAATGATGATTTTTTTTCAAATTTTTTCAACAATGACAGGTTCGGCCGGCGAGGGGTTTATCAACAAACCGTTGTTCCGTCAAATGCACTGACGTTAAAAGTCCTGGACCTGCCGGAAGCGGGGCGGCCGTCTGATTTTTCCGGACTGGTGGGTGAATACCATATTGAGGCTGCCGCCACACCAACAGCCGTCAACGTGGGTGATCCCATTACATTGACCGTTGCACTGAGCGGGCCCGATTACTTAGAACCGGTTGAACTGCCGTCATTATCAAACCAGAAAGCGCTTGTAAATGCGTTTAAGATACCAGGCGAGCGGGCAAGCGGAGAAATATCCGGCAATAAGAAGATTTTTACCCAGACGATCCGGCCCCTTCGCGCTGATATAAAAGAAATTCCCCCCATAAGGCTTTCTTATTTCGACACCCGAAGCGGAACCTATAAAACAGACCGGACGGCGGCCATTCCGCTAACGGTCAGCCAAACCCGGATTGTCACCGCCCAGGACGCCGAGGGTATCAGCGCACCGATTCCTGCGGGAAACGATGTAAAAACATGGATGGGCGGCATTGCCCATAATTATGAAGATATCAGTGTTCTTGACAATCAGATCCTTAATCCAATTTCCTGGCTTAGATCGTTTAGAGGGGCAGCAACGGTGATGGTGCCACCAATATTGTATCTGATACTGTTTTTTGCGTCTGTGATATATCGACGAAAAAAGAAAGATCCCATGGGCGGGCAGGCCAAAAAAGCAGGTTCTAAGCTGGCAAAGGCCATCCATCACGCAAAACAGGAAAAAACCATTCAACAGTCTCGGGCTGTTATTCTGGAGGCGTTTAAAACCTACCTGGGGGATAAACTGCGAATACCGGCGGGAGCTCTGATATTTAATGATGTCGCCGGGCCCCTGGCACAAAAAGGGGTAGCGCCGGAAACCCTTGATGATCTTAAAACACTTTTTTCAGAATGTGAAGCCGCACGTTATGGTCAAGCCCGGCCCGATGACAGTGTTGATAAAATCGGGGAACAGGCATTTAATATCCTGAAAAAACTGGAGAAATTATTAAAGTGAGTTGTAAGGCGAAAAAACAACATCTTTATTTATTCTTTCGAATACTATTTTTGCTGATGATGGGAGCATGCTTTTTTTCTGCATCGGCCAACAGTGCCCCGCTCAGTGAAACGGAAATATCGGATCTGTTTCATCAGGGAAAAGAATTGTTCCGCCAGGCCGACCAGATGGCTGCCGTCAATCCGGAAAAAGCCAGATCGCTTTACCTCCAGGCAGCCATGCGGTATGAACATATTGTTGCAAAGGGCGGTATTCATAACGGGAAATTATATTATAATATAGGAAATATATATTTTAGAATAAAAGATATGGGCCGGGCTATTTTAAACTACCGTCGTGCCCTGCAATATATTCCCAATGATCCGAATTTACAAAAGAATCTTGCCTATGCGCGAAGCAAGAGACTTGATAAAATTGACATTCCCCAGAAAACAGAAGTATTTAAAACCCTTTTTTTCTGGCATTATGACCTTTCGACGTCTATCAAAATACTGCTTTTCAGCATTTTTTTTACGATTTTCTGGCTTCTGGCAGGGATTCGGCGTTTTGTACGCAACTCCGCCCTTGGATGGGCACTTTTTCTGTCCGCCATTTTGACAATGATGGCGGGCGGTTCCCTGGTAGCCGAAGCTGTTTTGCTGCATCGCGTAAAACCCGGTGTCATCATAGACGCATCGGTTATAACACGAAAAGGCAACAGTGAAACTTATGCGCCCAGTTTTACGGAACCGCTTCACAGCGGCACGGAATTTAATCTTTCCGAAAAAAGAGGCAACTGGTTTTATATCAAGCTGCCGGATGGGCGCACCTGCTGGGTGCCTTCAAGAAGTGTGGAACTGGTGCGTTAAAGAATTCCTTTTTTAAAAAAATCATCTGTTTCCGTGGTTTCACCTGGACTTTTGGTATGTTCGGTGGGTGCGGTTCCTTCTTTAAAACATTCAACGATCGTTTTTTTTGTTTCAGGAACCGGCAGAAGACCGGTTTGGGCATCGATTTCGACAAACACCACATTGTCCGGGATCTGAAAAATACGTACCGGTTTCCCCTCCAGAATATGCTGCATAAAGTCAAGCCAGATGGGGCTTGCGGCCCGTGATCCGGTTTCACTTTTTCCCAGCGAGCGTTCTTGATCAAAGCCGACCCAGACGCCGGTGATATAGCCGGGGGTGTACCCCATAAACCAGGCATCTTTTAAATCATTTGTTGTCCCGGTTTTTCCGGCAACCGGCCTTTTTAAAGCCTTAATTCGCCATCCGGTGCCGTATTTTACGACTTCTTCCATTAAATGAGTAATGATATATGCGGTGCTTTCATCAATGACTTTTTTCGGATCTGGATGATTTTTTAAAATCACATTTCCGTCCCGGTCAACTATTTTTTTAATAAAGCACGGAGAAATCAGATTCCCCTGGTTTGCAAACACGGAATAGGCATTAACCACCTCCAGAAGCGATAAGCCCGAAGAGCCTAAGGCAAGGGACAGATCCTTGTTTAATTTTGCGGTAATCCCCATTTTTTTTGCATAATTAATCGTATACTCGATGCCGGTTTGCCGCAAAATTTTTACGGTAATCACATTGCGAGACTTGATCAGTCCTTCCCTGAACAAAAGAAATCCGTGAAATTTTTTATCATAATTATCCGGTTTCCAGGTAAAGTCCCGATCCGTGTCTTCAAACACAATGGGAGAATCCACAATAACCGAAGCCGGGGTGAACCCTTTGTCAATCGCTGCGGCATAAAGAATCGGTTTAAAAGCGGAACCGGGCTGGCGCCGGGATTGTATTGCACGGTTGAATTGGCTTTTAGAAAAATCCAGGCCCCCCACCATTGCTTTAACCTGTCCGGTTTGCGCTTCCATGGAGAGCAAGGCTGACTGTACTTCCGGCTCCTGCTCCAGAGCCAGTGCCCACATCTCGTTTTCTTTTTTAATTGCCCGGACGAAAATAACATCTCCCACGGACAGAACCTCTCCGGGATGATGGATGGTTGTTTCAAAATAAGCAACATTGAGATCTGGTTTACGGGCCCATTTCATATCTTTTAGACTGATAATCCCCCGTTGATTTCCCATTCTGACCATGACCGTATTCGCATGATCATTGACCTGTATGACCACCCCCTTTGTCACCATGGCTTCACGCAATGGGGTATCTGCAAACTGCTCTGAAATGGTTTTGGAAAATTTTTCAAACTGTTTCGGCAAAAGATGGTTGACGGGGCCTCTGTATCCCTGGCGCTTATCAAGGTCTTTTAATCCTTTTTCAATGGCTTTTTTCGCCATTTCCTGCATTTCAATGTTTACGCAGGTATATACCTGGAATCCATCATTATATACTTTTTTTTTGCCAAACATTTCCACAAGGATCTGTCGGACATATTCCGTATAATACGGCACATTTTCCTTGTACCAGTTTCTGCGGGGATGAATATCCAGTTTTGTATTAATAGCTTGGGTTGCTTCCAGGTCGGTAATAAATCCTTCTGCAACCATTCTGTTTAACACATAAATCTGTCTGTTTTTTGCCCTTTCCGGGTGATTAAAAGGAGAATATCGGCTTGGTGCCTGGGGCAGGCCTGCCAGCATGGCACATTCGGCAATGGATAAATTCTGTGTGGTTTTTCCAAAATAATTTTCAGCAGCCGCTTCCACGCCGTATGCGCCGTGTCCAAGATAGATTTGATTTAAATACAGATAAAGAATCTGGTCTTTTGTAAATCGTTTGTCAATGCGGTAGGCTAAAATAGCTTCTTTAATTTTTCGTTCATAACTGCGTTCAGAGGTCAGTAAAAAGGATTTCGTTACCTGCTGGGTAATGGTGCTCCCTCCCTGGACAATGGCCCCGGCTTTCAAATTTTTGATAAATGCTCTGAAAATACTGTGGAAATCCAAACCTTTATGTTTGTAAAAACGTGAATCTTCGGCAGCGATAAACGCATGGATTAAATGATCCGGCATTTTTGTCAATGGAATCACTGTTCGCCGCTGTTCATAGAACTCCGCGATCTTGCGGTTATCATCAGAAAAAACACTGGTTATAATCGGCGGGCGATAGTCCTTTAAGCTTGAAATTTTGGGCAGGTCCTTTGCGAAATAAAAATAGATTCCACAAATGCCGATAACACCTGAAATAATACCCAGCATGAGCAGAATAAACAGCCATTTTAAAATTTTTGCCAAAAAATTAAACATATATATTCACCTGTGAACTCGAATTTCTTTAAAAAAGCGTTTCATTCGTATATGATAATCTGATGAATCAGAGTATTTTCGATTATCACAACCATATTAGATGATTTGTATTAACAAAGTTTTTTTTGTTACGCAAGATAACCTGTTTGGATCTGGATTTTTAACTAAGGAGCAGGTAATGCCTGAATCCCGGATAAAAAAACCGATATGGATCAGCCATCGCGGTTACACGGCAAATTTGTAACATTTTATATTGACAAATATTTTTTAAAAAGATAGCTAAAAATCAACTGTCGGCAGAAGTCGGCATAAAAAACAACCGACACAAAACTTAAATAATTTATAAATAATAAAACCACGAAGGGTTTCGTATCATGAAGATATGGGGATCTTTCGTGGTTTTTTT
>JAOZOL010000242.1 GCA_029933295.1 Desulfobacterales bacterium
CAAACCATTTTCACGGGTTTTCCTCAAATTTAAATTCAAATGCGGTTACCCTGTGGTCATGTTACGGATTGCTTTTTTAAAAAATTTATAGATATATAATATACATTTATAAGAAATTTATTAATTCTGAAAGACAAAAACCAAAGCATACCATAAATAAAATGAAACCGTCTGCTATTTTAATTATTGATGATGAAAGCGCTATCCGCAGCGGTGTCCGCCTTTCCCTTTCCGATGAGGGATGGTCAGTGGATACCAGCGCTACCGGCACCGATGGACTTCATCAGGCGCTTGCAGGACAGTATGATGTTATCCTGCTGGATATAAAGCTCCCGGATATCAGCGGAATGGAAATATTAAAAACACTTCGGTTAAAGAAGCCGGATGCGTATGTCATTATGATGACCGGATTCGCGACGGTTCAAGACGCGGTAAAAGCTTTAAAGATAGGTGCTTACGATTATATCGCCAAGCCGTTTTCAAGCGATGAAATAATTCAGGCGGTTAAAAAAGCGTTAGAAAATAAGCACCTTAAAGAAGATAATCTGTCTTTGCGCAAACAGCTTTATCAACGGTATGATTTTAATCAGATTGTGGGAGAACATCCGTTAATTAAGAATGTTTTTGAGGCTATCAAGCGGGTGGCCCCCACGGACAGTACAGTGCTCCTCGACGGGGAGAGCGGAACCGGAAAAGAGCTTTTTGCCGGATCCATCCATGCCCATAGCCTTCGGGCTTCCCGGCAGTTTATTGTGGCCGACTGCAGTACGTTTTCGGCCAGTCTTCTGGAAAGTGAATTGTTCGGTCATGTGAAGGGCGCTTTTACCGGAGCGGTGCAAAATAAGGCCGGCATATTTGAAGCAGCTGACGGGGGAACCCTGTTTCTGGATGAAGTGGCCAATTTAAGCCTGGAAATTCAGGGAAAACTTTTGCGGGTCATGGAAACTCATGAATATAAGCCGGTCGGGGCAACCCTTGGCCGAAAATCGGATGTGCGTATCATTGCCGCCACGAATCAAAATTTAAAGATTATGGTGGAAGAGGGGACGTTCCGGCAGGATTTGTATTATCGCATGAATGTATTTCCGATTTTTTTGCCGCCGCTCAGAGAGAGAAAAGAGGATATCCCGAGGCTTGCCTATCATTTTTTAAGATTTTTTTGTCGCAAGACAGGGAAAAAAATTGATGGATTTTCAGACGAAGCACTGAATCAGATGGTCAATCATGATTGGCCCGGTAATGTCCGGCAGCTAAAAAATGTGGTTGAACGCCTGGTGATCATGACCGATCAGACGGTTGTGGATTCCGGGAGTTTTATGAATCATTTTGAGGCTCATCGGAATCAGGAAAAAGATCCTATCCCGAATACCTTAGAAGAACTCAAATCTGTCAAACGTCATTTGCTGGAAGAACAATTCGCCCGGATTGAGAAGGCCTTTCTTCAAAAAGCGCTGGATGCCGATAATGGTAATATTACGCGTGCGTCTAAGCGGGTGGGAATGCAGCGTTCCAATTTTTCCGCTTTAATCAAAAAACACAATATTTTCGCGGATACCGTAGAAAAATAATCGCTTCAACAGCCCTCAATAGTTAAAGTCCCTTCCCGGATATTTAATTATACGTTTTCGGATTTTGCGTATAATTTTTTATTCGGATATATCCTTCTGTAATAATAATATAAAATTGTTTCATGCAATTCATAACCGTATAAGCTTTTATACGATTTGCTTCTGATCATATCTATGCCATTTTTGGCTGAAACGTTTTAACTCCTTTATATTTATTGAAAAAAATAAATATTGATGCTCCCTCTATAATTGGCACACCCATTGCAATATCTAATTTCAAACAAACAAATCATCAAAAAAATTATATCACTTATATTAAGGAGGACATATCATGACTCAGACACAGGAAAAAATTGGAACACAACAAGAACTTCATCCACAGATCCTGGTGATGGAAGACGATCTCAATGTTGCTAAAGGCCTTGAAATGGTTTTAACGGAAGAAGGCTATGACGTTTATCTGGCGGGAACGGGAAAGCTGGCAATAGAAGCCTTTAGAAAAGGACACTATGATTTGCTGGTGGCCGATATCCGATTACCGGACATTAATGGAATGGAGATTATTCGGGAGGTAAAGGAAACCAGTCCGGAGACAGAGGTCATCGCTATCAGCGGATATGCCACCACATCTATAGCTGTTGAAGCTATGAAACTTGGGGTTCGGGATTTTTTGCCCAAGCCGTTTACGGAAGCGGAGATTAAATTAACCGTCAATGAATCTCTCAAGGCGCATCATGCAAAACCTGCTGTTAAACCGGCGGCGACTTTAGATGAGAAACTGATCCAGAAGCGACAGGTCATCGAGGTGTTAAATCGGACAGCCGATGATGAGGATTTCTGGATGAACCTGATGGAAAATGGGTCCTTGGCTTTGGATGCATACACGCTTTCAGATGAGGCCAAAGCAGCGATTACGTCCGGGGATTTAAGATGGATTAACCAGAATATCGGTGAGCTTACCCAGAAACAGCTGATGTTTATTTATACACGGCTCGAACGGGAAGCTTGGTAATTTAAATTCAGGTATAAAATTAAATGCATAAATTTTGATATGCAGCAACTCTTTGCATGGGGTTGGTGTAAATCGGGAAAAAATAATTTAAGGCTTGACATGAGATATTTGTGGGCGTAATTAAATTCTCTTAAATTTTTGGTATATGCCCATAAGCGGTTAATGATTTTCTCTTTTGGGGAAACGGAACAGGGCGTTAAATGAAATCTTCAGACATATTTAAAGATTATTTTGGGGTGTTCAGGGATATCATCCGCATGATGCATACCACGAACAGCCTTGAAGAGGTGCTGAATCTAGGCGTTCGAAGAACGTCCAAGACGTTGCACGCCAAAGGCGCTTTGGTGAGACTCCTCAACAAAGAGACCCAACAGTTGGAAGTGCGGGCTGCCTGGGGAATGGATAAATGCTATCTCTCCAAAGGGCAGGTCAGCAGTGACAAGTTACTGACCTGGGATAATGACGGCAAAAAAATTCATATTATCACCGATATTTTAAATGCGCCACAGGTCGCATATCCTCAGCATGCATGGGATCATGGGATCCGTATGATGCTGGATATCCCTTTGACGGTTAGTTCTCAAGTGATTGGTCTCATGCGGATATACCTGACTGAGCCGCGCCAGTTTTCTGATGATGAACTGGATTTCATGATTACCGTTGCGGAGCAGTTTGCCTGTATTATTGAGCTGGTTGGTTTGATGGAAAATCAGAAGGCCCAGTATAACCATTTGGCTCTTCATATGGAAAAAATGTCATCTCTTGGGCGTATGGCCGCCGGGATTGCCCATGAAATCAACAATCCCCTGGCCGGTATCCTGCTTTACAGCTCCAATCTTATCAAAAGAGTCCCGCCGCAAAGTCCTTTGGAAGAAGGGCTCCAGATTATCATGACTGAGACCCAGCGATGTAAAGTCATCATCCAGGGGTTGCTGGAATTTTCCAGGGATAATGAACCGCAAAAAGTCCCGGCCAATGTCAATGATATTCTGGATAAAGCCTTAACGATTTTAAATAACGAATTTTTTATTCACCATATCCGTATTGACGAAGATCTGGAAAATAATTTGCCACTGATATTATTGGACGCCGATCAGATTGAGCAGGTATTGATCAATATTTTGCTCAATGCCGTGCATGCCACTGAAAAAGATGGCATTATTTCTGTTAAAACCCGCATGGATGTCGCGCAGGCCAAAATACGTATTGAAATTATCGATAACGGCTGTGGCATTACCGAAAAAGAGATGGGTAAGATTTTTGATCCGTTTTTTTCTACCAAGGCAAGCGGCACAGGACTTGGCCTGGCGGTCAGCTACGGAATTATCCGGAACCATGAGGGTGATATCCGGGTTGAAAGCCAGCCGGGAAAAGGGAGTTGTTTTACCATTGATTTACCGATTTTGCCGGAGGCTTCAGGAAAAGCAGAGGAGCGGGATTTAGCATGAAACCGGTTAATATCCTTATTATAGATGATGAACGCGTTATTTGTAATGCGTGCCATCTCATTCTTTCTGAAAAGGGGTATACGGTTGATCGGCAATTAAGCGGGAAATCGGGGCTTGACGCCTTAAAATCAGGACAATACCATCTCGTCCTTCTGGATATGATGCTTCCCGATATGGACGGAATGGATGTATTAAAAATGATTAAAAAGGAAAGACCGGAAGTTCGCATTATTGTCATGACCGGTTATTCTACAGTTTCAAATGCGGTGAAGGCAATGCAATCGGGGGCTTTTGATTATCTTGCCAAGCCGTTTACCGATGATGAACTGGTGTCGGCCGTTGAAAAGGCATGTTTGA
>JAOZOL010000698.1 GCA_029933295.1 Desulfobacterales bacterium
CTAAATTATATAATAGTTAAAAAGACGATAAGGAGTTTATTATGGCAACGACGGTTGGGATCAGAGATTTGATCCGAAACTCCAGCATTCTGGATGAGTATGATTATGTCGATGTTGAAGACAAGCGATCGCATATCTACAAAGGGCTTTTTGTCTCTCCAAAATATGCGGATGAGCTTAAAACTTACCTGGAAAAGAAAATCAGGGCAGAGAAGCGCAAAGCGCTTGATGACGTTATGCGGTTTGCCGGAGCAGTAAACGGCGAGTTTGGTGAAAAGAGTGTTCAGGAGTTAACGGAAAAGAAAAGAAAAAAGTATGAAAAGCGATAAAAAGATATTTTTAGATATCAATATTGTTATTGATTTTCTTGAGCAATCGAGACCTCAGCACCAAAAAGCCGTCGAGCTGATCGAATATTTGACCGTCAACAATTATGATATTTGCATCAGCGAGGATATGCTGACCACGATTTACTATGTTTCAAAAGAGAAGCAGACGGTGCTGAAGTTTTTAAAAACCGTAACCCAGCGGTGGCAGATCTTCCATTTTGGACAGGAAACCATCAGCAAGGCGATTGCGATGTCTCTTGAAAAGGGTTTGGATTTGGAAGATCTGCTGCAATGCCTCTGCGCCCGGGAAAACCGGTGCATAGTGATGATTACCCATGACAAAACATTTTATGATTGCGGAATGGCAATGACTACCGCTGAAGAATTTTTAAAAAAAGAGGGAGGAGAATAAATCATTATTAGAGGATACTCTATGGCTGAAAAAGTAGCGTTAATTACCGGTATCACCGGCCAGGATGGGGCCTACCTGGCTGAATTCCTGTTGAAGAAGGGATATGTTGTTCATGGGATAAAACGCCGGGCATCGTTGTTTAATACGGACAGGGTTGATCATTTGTATCAGGACCCCCATGTGGAGGGCCGTAATTTCATTCTCCATTATGGCGATTTGACCGACTCCACCAACTTGATCCGCATTATTCAGCAGGTGCAGCCTGATGAGATTTACAACCTGGGGGCCATGAGCCATGTGGCGGTTTCATTTGAAACGCCTGAATATACGGCCAATGCGGGCTTAACGCCCGCAACCCAAACGTATTTCACCACGAAG
>JAOZOL010000243.1 GCA_029933295.1 Desulfobacterales bacterium
CCGCAAAAATACGTAACAGGGTATTTAATAAAATATTGGTCGGGGAAAATTTTATCCCGGTAGATCCTGGCTGGAAGAAGAACATTTTATGCCTCCTTAAAATAAAGATTAAAAGGTTTTTAAACGGATATTTTTTTCCCGTTCTTTTATCAAGGGAAAGATGATAATTATAAGTTATTGTTTATTCATTAAATTATTTTGAACCCACTGAGCAATCCGTTCCATGGCTTCGGGGTATGTGATTTTTGTCTGCCAGCCCAGTTCTTTTTGCGCTTTGGATGTATCTACGTCATTGTCACGCCCCATGACGGCAATGGCCAGACGGGTTGCCGGCGGCCGGATGCCGAGTGGGGTGGTGAGCTTTTCGGCAATAGTTGCAATGGCCCAGGCTATGGAATAGGGAACGCTGCCGAAAGGTTTTTTGCCGACAAGGGCGGATAAATCCGTTAAATATTGTTTCCAGGTCACATCCCAGTCGTCCCGGAGCTGATATGTCTGGCCGGAGGCCGTATCCGAAGTCCCGGCTTTGATAATTCCGTCCACCAGATTATCCACATAAATAAGGCTGGCGCTGTATTGTCCCTTGTCAATAAGGGGAACAACGGATTTTTGGAACTGGCGGCCCAGTTCGTCCACCCAGGCGCTTTTCGGGCCGATTACGTTGGACGGCCGGATGATGGTGCATCCGTTTTTAAACCGGTTTTGATAGGAGCGGACCAGTTTTTCCGCGTCTGTTTTCGCGTCGTTATAGGGAATTCCCGATTTCTGGGGGATATCTGTTTCGGAAAATCCCTTAAGATGTCTGCCAAGGCCGCACGCTGCAATGGAACTGACAAACAGGAATCTTTTTGCCTGGCCTGCACAGGCGTTAAGCATATTTTGAGTGCCGTTATAAATGGGATCGTAAAATTGTTTTTTAGATCCGTAATCCAGAACCCGGGCGGCCAGGTGAAATACCACATCCATGTTGTCACCAATGCCGGAAAGAGTGGCCGGCCGGGTGATATCGCCTGTGACAATCTCTGAAATATCATCTGAAATGTGATCGCAGTTTTCTCCTTCCAGGGCCAGCGCCCTGATTTCCCAGTTTTCTTTTTTCAGTTCCTTGCACAACCGGCTGCCGATAAATCCGGTGGCTCCTGTAACAAGTGCTTTTTTGCGCATATTTTCTCCTTGTATAAATATTTTAACCAGTATGAATGCCTTTTTCAGTATAAATGGATCGGTATAGTTCCAGTTTTTCTTTTGGAATCCAGGTGGTCATATCTTTATTGTTTTTAAAGGCGTTTAGGGTTCCGATTTTTTCGGTTTTGTCATGCCACAAAGGATTGTAAGCAAGCAATCGGGTTTGGCCGACGTTCTGGGCTTTTAAAAAATCTGAAATTTCAGTCAGATTCTTTTCAGTTGCGGTGATGTTGGGTATGAGCGGTGTGCGGGCAAGAAGTTCAAATCTGTTTTTGGTTGATAATGTATTTAGCTTGATAAAATTTTTCAGGATCAGATCATTTTTAACGCCGCAAAATTGTTTGTGTACGTCAGGATCATAAATTTTTATATCATAATAAATAGTATTAATATATGGCAAAACCTTTTTTTCAAACTGTTGAAATTCAAAAAGACCGCAGGTCTCGAGCAGCGTATGGATGCCTTCCTGTTTAAGCTGTTTGAGAAGCTCGGATAAAAAATCCATGTGCAGGGTGGGTTCGCCGCCGGACAAGGTCACGCCGCCGCCTGAGTTTTTGTAAAACGGTTTGTCTTTTGCGGCAATGGCGACAATATCTTTTATGCTCATTGTTTTCCCAACCATGGACAGGGCACCCGACGGGCAGTTTTCCACACAAATGCCGCAAAGAGTACATCGGTTCCTGTTGATAAAAAACGGATTTTTGCGGTCCAGGGCGTTTTCAGGACATGTGTCGATGCAGGTGTCGCAGCCCGCGCATTCGTTTTTATCAAAAGATATCTCATTCCCTGTTTTTTTGCTTTCCGGGTTGTGGCACCACACACAGGAAAGAGGGCAGCCTTTAAAAAAAATAACCGTCCGGATACCGGGGCCGTCATCTAATGAGTTTCCTTTTATGTCAAGAACCAGCGGTTTTTTTTGCATCATATTATCATCGAAAAGCAGGTTATGGTTTGGGGACAGCAGGTTTGATAGAATGAATCGGATAAACATTTTCCCCGGTGTTTTCCGTGGTGTCTGCGGAAATCCTTGCCGGGAGGGAAATGGTCGGGTAATTTTTTCCTGATGATATCCAGATTTTTTTTTTGGGCATCGGTCAGATGTTTTCTGATTTGTTCAAAGCAGGTATCAAATGCCGCTTTTATTTTGGGGCGAGAATCCTGTTGGATTTTTTTAAGCTCAATCTGAAGGTCATCAATAATTTTTTCCACTTCCACACGTTGTGACGGTGTCAGGTCAAGACGATTGCCGATCCGTTTCATGAACATGGGCCGGATGGGGGGAAAGCCTTTTCCATGAAATGATTCAATTCGATGTTTAACCACCATGCTTGTGCCCAGTACCCCGCTCATAATTCCCAGAATAAATATGACTGAAATTCCCGCAATGGCTTTAAAATTCTTCATGGTTGTATTTCCTTTAAAATGCCTCTTCCATCAAATATGGCAGCAGCGGATCACTCACAGCCAGGCTGGCCACCTGATATTCGATGGTATCGTCGATACTGATGATCATCACTGCCATGATGATCATCAAGACCAGTGCCGCCGGTGCCAGGCGCCAGGCAAGCTGACCGGAGCGAATGCGATCCTTGTTGTTTTCACCATACGGGCCGATCTGTCGAACCGATCGCATCACATTTTGCTGCCACATGCTGCAGGCCGGTTTTGTATCGCTATCTCTTGATTGATAGGCCGCAGTCAGTTTTGCTATTAATTGATCCGTTGATTTGTCAGGTGATTTTTTTGATGACTTATTGGATGTCTTCATAATGGCCCCCTGATTTTTTTCTTTTCCGCCATGAGGATTTTATAAATTTTTTTTTTCGCCCGATGTGCACGGATTTTAACATTGGCGATACTCCACCCCGTAAGCGCACTTGTTTCTTTGTGGGAATACCCTTCCAGATATACAAGTTCCAGTGTCATCCGATCCGCCGCAGATAATTTATTCAGGGCCCAGTCCAGGATTTCCAAAGCTTCTGCCTGTCGTTTTTTTTCAGCAAAAGTCATGACCGCATCATCTGCAATCGTATTTTCCAGCCATTCACGGTGTGTTTCCGATAGGCTGCTCATGGAAATTTCCTTTGAACGGTATTTTTTTCGCCAGAAATCGTAACAGGTCCGCACGGATATTCCAGCCAGCCATTGTTTGAAATCGCTTTTCCCTGAAAATCCCGGTAACCCCTGATACACCCGGATAAATACTTCATGGGCGATTTCATCGGCATGTTCAGCAGGGATGTGTTTTCGCACGATGGAAAATACGTATGCCCGATACCGTTCAAGTAATATTTCAAAGGCATTTATATCACCGGCAATGATTTTTTTGATGATTTTAGTGTCTCTGGGTTCGTCAGATTGGTGCTGCATTATCCCGGTTTCACGTAAAAGGCATTGCGATTGAGGGTGACAGAATGCGGCGCAGGGATCAATGATCCGGATAAAACCGATCATTGATCCCTGTTTTGCTTGTTGCTTATTCTTTCATTGTTCCCATGTGTTTCATCCGCTTATGGTGACGGCTGCTCATTTCCGACAATTTTTTAATCTGTTCCGGCGTCAGGATGGGCCGGATTTCGGCAAAGATTTTTCCTCGCAGGACAGCCATTTCTTCCATGTCGGCAGATAAAGTTTTTGATGCGTTTCGGATGGCCTTTTCGTCGAATGTATCTGCGTGTATTGTTTCATGAAGGGCCTTCTCAGCATTTTTTATGTTTTCACTGAGTACCTGTTTTTTCTCCTGATGTGCTTTCATTATCGCATCAATCTGTTCCTGTTGTTTTTGGGTTAGATTCAGTTTTTCAAGAATTTTCATGGGCCCGGTCCCTTTTATCTTATGGTGGCCGCCATTAGAGTTGCCTCCTCCATGGTGCCCGGCCCAGGCTGCTCCACCGAATCCTCCGCCCACTGCCAGAATCAGAACCCAAATTAAACTAATAATAATTTTTTTTTTCATTTCAGATCTCCTTGCATAAATAATAGTTAAAATTTTTCATATGCTGAGTCAGTTGCAAAATGTTAGATCAGGCTCGAGGTCAGGGCACAGGCCGACATCGAGACTCAGATGGTATTTTGAAATTGGCTCATGCCGTTATTATTTATGTCGTATTCCGATCATAAAAAGTTACATTATTTTAATTCCGTAAAAAGCTTTTCATGGTAATGAATTACCACTGTATGAAAAAAATAACTTAT
>JAOZOL010000699.1 GCA_029933295.1 Desulfobacterales bacterium
GCACGGTTCTTAGAGGGGAAAGGGGCCGCAAGGCCCCTGACCTACTCGGTGCGGTCGATTAAAATAAAAAAAGGCAAAAACCTCATCTGCATTGACAAAATATCGTATATATATTATATCGTAAACTATGGAATGGGAAGTATTAATCAGCGAAGAATATGCAAAGTGGTTTAATGGTTTGCCACAAAAGCATAAAGTAGCAATCGCAATTGATTTACAAGTATTGAAAGATGTTGGCCCGTTACTTGGTCGGCCTCATGCAGACCAGATAAAAGGATCGAAGTTCAACAATTTAAAAGAGTTGAGAACAAAGGTTTCAGGGCGTATTTATCGCAGTTTATTCGCCTTTGATCCAGAGCGAAAAGCTGTAATCCTTTGTGGCGGGGACAAAAAAGGAAAAAACCAAGAAAAATTCTATCAAAAACTCATTGTACAAGCAGAAGCCATTTTTGATAAACACCTCAAAAATATTCAAACCCAATGGAGGTGAGACAATGAAAACTTTAGACAGATTAATAGAAGACAATTTTTCAGCCAAAGAAAGGGCTGAAATTCGACTCAAATCCAAAGAAAGGGTTGCATCAATCCGCCTTCAACAGGTTCGCAAGTCACACCATAAGACCCAAAAAGAGTTGGCTCAAGTTATGGGGTTGTCCCAATCAGCTTTGTCTGAGCTTGAAAGAAGACCAAATATAACTATAAGTGCCATGCAACAGTATATAGAAGCCTTGGGCGGTAAATTGGTAATAAAAGCAGTATTTCAAGAAAGTAGTGAAGAATTACTTGCATAACCTAAAGTAGCATCTTGATCACGATTTTGCCAAACACTCACCGAAAACATCGGTAAAAAATCGCCGCCAATCGGCCAATCGGCGGTCAATCAGGGTCGAATCACGCTAACCATAAATATATAACTATAAAAGTGCAAAACTAGTCTTAAAAGCCCCATTTTGTGAAAAATGGGGCTTTTAAGGAATTTCAAGTTCATAATCGGCAAATAAGCGCCGAACAAAAGCATGCAGCCTCGACCGCGAATAGCCGCCCGTTTTTTCTTTGTACATCCCGGCGCGGCGGCTGATGCAGGTCGTTCGTTGCGACACGAAGTCGCATAAATGATT
>JAOZOL010000700.1 GCA_029933295.1 Desulfobacterales bacterium
GCGAATCAACGGCTGCTTGAGACAGTTGCTGCTTTCGATCCTGATCTGCTGATTGCCGGTCATTGTGACATTATTACCAATGCAACACTACAAATAATTAAACAACGTCATCCCGAAGTTGTCATTATTCATTGTAATAATGATCCGTTGTTTGTTCCAGATAATGTCAGCCGGATAAAGGAGCGGGGAACCGCTGTTGATGCCCTGTTTATTTCCACCGGGCGGCGGGAGTTGGAGATTTTTTCCGGTCTTGGTGCGCGTCTGTATCATATGCCGAATCCGGTTGATCCGGCGTATGAAAATTTAAACAACTCAATTCGATCCGATCTGCCGATCGACCTGTTGTTTTGCAGTAACAGTAACGATTTCACTCAACGCTTGAAACTGGTTGAATCTTTGAAAGAGCAATTGGATGGAGAGCTGAATTTTAAAACCTATGGCAGTTTTGGTGATCCTCCGGTCTGGGGACGTGATTATGATCGGGCTTTGGCGGAGAGTAAAATGGGCTTGAATCTGAATCGTCAGGAGGGCGATTACTGGTATTCATCAGCACGGATGGCACAGTTGGCCGGGAATGGGATTCTGCAGTTTACCAGTAGTGCCCCACGATTTGATCAGCTGCTGCCGGCTGAATCGGTGGTCTATTTCGATGATCATGACGATCTCCTAAACCGCATCCGCGAATTTCATCACGATGATGCCAAACGGCAGTCCTGGGCTGCCAATGCACGGGATTTTTTCCACCAGGAGATCAATAACACCCTCTATGCTCAATATATTCTTGAAGCGGCTCTGCAGCTACCCTTCAGTCATGACTATGTCTGGGCTCGGGATATCAATCTGGATGGCAGTTTGAAATGACCCTGCAGCTGAAAAATATTGAGCCATTCGCACAAGGGGGAAACCGGCTCTGTTTCGTCCATCCTGATGATCCGAACCGCTGCATTAAGGTGCGTCGCCCCGATTTTACTCTGGCAGATTGCCGGCGCAAAAAAGGTTTCCCAAAAAATCTTCGACCACTCTCTTCGTTTGATGATAATCGCGAGGAATACCGAACCATTCAGCAATTACGGCAGTCGATCGGCGATTCAGTGTTTGACCATGTTTATCGCTGTTT
>JAOZOL010000244.1 GCA_029933295.1 Desulfobacterales bacterium
AGACTATCAGCAACACTTGACTTTCAGAACTAATGTAATTACAATGTGGATACTATGATTAAAAAGGAGACGCCTCATGAGAGCACGTGTAATAAAAATTGGGAATTCCCAAGGGTTGCGCATTCCAAAGCCTATTCTTGAACAAACAGGAATTATGGATGATGTTGAGATAGAAGTTGAGAAAAATCAAATCATCATCCGGCCTGTTAGAAATGTTCGGGATGGATGGGATGATGCCTTCAAAGTAATGAGGCAAACGGGTGATGACGAACCGATCATCGAGGACGAAAACATTTCACATTCATGGGATGAAGAAGAATGGCAGTGGTAGTGAAGCGCTTTGACGTCTATTTGATAAATCTTGCCCCGACTGTTGGGTATGAAATTCAAAAGACCAGACCATGTTTGGTTATCTCTCCTGATGAAATGAATCGTCACATTAAAACGGTAATTATTGCGCCAATGACGTCAGCTGGAAAAGATTATCCAACTCGTGTATCTTGTAAATTTAGAAAAAAGCAAGGCCGGATTGTACTTGATCAAATAAGAACATTAGATAAATCAAGACTTGTCAAAAAGCTTGGCACGATTGATTCAAACGCACAATTAGAAGTAATTTCTACATTGCAACGATTGTTTGCATTTTAATATAGCCGACCTGTCACTGGTGGCGAAATCGGTTCCCTATCCACATAGCTTGTCGTAAAGAATAGCATGTTTGTCTAAATCAACGAAATAATATTATGATGAAACCGCAAATTTTGACCCTGCATGACCAGCGTGTTTTGGCCTTTAACGAGTTTGGCGATTTAAACGGATATCCGGTTTTTTATGCCCACGGTATCCCGGGCTCTCGCCTTGAAGGAATGTTTTATCATGAAACTGCCCTGGATCAAGGAATTCGACTGATTGCCGTTGACCGGCCCGGAGTTGGCCGGTCGGGACTTCAATTTCACCGGAATCTTCTCAGCTATGCGGTTGATATCCTGGCACTGGCAAACCACCTGGGAATTAAGAAATTTGGCGTCATGGGGTGGTCCAGCGGTGGTGCCCCGACATTGACCTGCGGTTTTTTAATGCCCTCACGCGTACAGATCGCTGTTTCTCTTTCCGGCTATACCAACTTTGGTGAATTTCCTCAAGCCAGACGGTTGCTGGAAGCCCTGCCAATTCCCGGTTCAAGCATCACGAACAAAGGCCGATTCGCTCTTTTTGGCACAACACTTATGATTGAACTGATCGAAAAACACACGCCAAAATTTTATTTTGATCAGCTTGTTAAAGTATGCTGTGAACCGGACAGAAAAATACTTCAAGGGGATGGTATCCGGGAAATATTTATGAAAGTGCAGGACGAAGCATTCCTCCAGGGAGTTGAGGGGATAACCGATGGTCTGGATATTCAGTATTACGACTGGGGTTTCAGCTTAAGGGAAATCCGGGTGCCCGTGTTAATCTGTCAAGGCAATAAAGATACATTTGTACCGTATCAATTCGCCGGTCATCTGGATTCAATGATTCCGGAAAGTGATCTTAGTATACTTGACGATCAGGGCCATATGTATCCCCTGTTGCCGGTGTTTCAAAAAAGAATTTTCAAGAAAATTCTTTCCAGAGTTTCTCACGCCTAAAGCCCCCGCATCTGTTCGGACCGCAACGCCGACCTGTCCCGGTTTTCAAGAACGGTGTTTACCGTTTTTAGCATTTTTTCTTTATCTTTCTGGAGCGTGCCACTGACAGGCAGATAATTGGACGCATGGACGCCGACAAATTTTAAATTATCAATGGTGATGTGTTCAAATATCAATTTCATTTCTTCAAGGGTTTCGAATGGGTCAGGCATCTCAAAAGTTCCGTTTTCCACCTTGTGATACAGCAACGTCCCGGGCACCGGGGTTGTTGTTAAGGCGGCCAGATACCTTGGTTTCATTTTATTTGTGATTTCAGCCGTGGCTATGGCGTGTTCCCTTGACCGCCCTCCTTTGCCAGCGATTCCCAGTAATACCATGGAAGACAGATTGATATCAGCGGCCACCAGATTCTGTCCGGCCGCAAGCATCTGTTCGGCGGTCACGCCTTTTTTGATCTCCTTAAGCAATCTATCATCACCGGTCTCAACACCAAGATAGGCCTTGGTCAGCCCGGCCGCCCGCAAGGCGGTCAATTCCGACATGGATTTTGAAAGTGTACTCTGGGGGCCCACATAGGTGCCCACATGCCTCAGCGATGGAAACGTTTGATAAAGATCCCTTAAAATTTCAAGTAATATATCAGTCTGGATTGCAACTGCATCCCCATCGCACAAAAATACCTTTTCAAGGTCTCTGTAATGGGCCTTTGCCATTCTGATATCTTCCCTGATTTCCTCAAGGCTCCGCACCCGGTATTTCCGGTCCTTATACATACCGCAAAACGTGCACTGGTTATGGGAACACCCTATGGTACACTGAAGCAAATAGCTGTTCGCCTCACTAAACGGCCTGAAAATCTGTCCTTCGTATCGCATCGGCTTTTTGATTTCTCCTTTTTTTATCGTTTTATTCGGTGGCCGGGAAAATATAATTTTATCGGCCTGTATTTTTTTTAAAAATAACTTGATGAAATTATATGCAATTTGAAAATACGGATTGTCAAGAGAATATGAGCGTGGGGATAACAGATGCGCAAAATTCAGGTAATTATTCCAGCTTTAAAAATTTCCATTTTTCCCCCTTGACATTAAAAAACATATGATTAAATTATATATTAGAAATGGCAACAACCCATTGATATTGCATGAGATAACTATATTTTTATAGATTTGCAAAGGAGGTGATTGGCATGTTTGATCTGATTTCCAGAAAAAAAAAGAACGGTAATAGATCTTTGGCTTTTCAAAGCAAGGCGGACAATTTGTTCAACCGTTTTTTAGGAAATGATTTTTTCCCCATGGCGGATCCTTTCCGGATCGAAAGCGTGTTTCCAAAGCTTGATATCAGCGAAGGCAAAAAAAAGATAACTGTTAAGGCTGAAATTCCCGGAGTTGATAAAAAAGATATTCATGTGGCGATTGACGGCAGACTGTTGACGATCCGAGGCGAAAAAAAACAGGAAGAAACTGAAAAAACAGACAACTATCATCGTATTGAACGGTTATACGGGTCTTTTAACCGGTCAATCCATCTGCCCGCAGACGTGGATGAAAAAAAAGTTAATGCGTCTTTTAAAAAAGGGGTTTTACAAATCGAATTATCAAAGAAAAAAGAATCTCAAACAAAAACAATAAAAGTTAAAACAGATTAATTTTAAGATAAATAACTTCAATGAAAAGGAGGAATGTGCCATGTTATTAAAACGAATCATCAATTATCCATCAGCCTATCGAACTTTTAGTAACCCGTTTACAGAACTGGAACGGTTAAGAAATGAAATGAATATGCTGACGGGAAATTTTTTATCCGGACCTTTTCAACAACCATCTCCTTCCGGTGTCTTCCCTGCCATTAATCTGACCGAAGATACGGATCATTATTATTTACGTGCTGAACTGCCGGGATTGAAAGACGATGAACTGGAGATTCAAAGCACCGGGAAGAGCCTGGCCATTTCAGGGGAAAGAAAAATCCCTTCTGAAAATGAAGCTGCTAAATACCACCGTCGGGAAAGAGATTCGGGAAAATTTTCCAGAGTCATCAATCTGCCCTCTGATATCAATTCGGAAAAAGTCGTTGCCAAACTGGAAAATGGGATTCTGACCATAACGATACCAAAGGCTGAAATGGCAAAGCCCAGAAAGATCAAAATCCATTAAAAAAGATTATAAAGGAGGGATATAAAATGACAGATTCAAAAGAACTTCAGGTGAAAGAAAAAAAAGAAGTCGCTGCGCCTGCTGAATACACTCAACCAGGCCTGGTTTTTACGCCGTCTGTGGATATTTTTGAAACAGAAACCGAAATTACACTGCTTGCCGATATGCCGGGTGTGACATCACAAAATTTAAACATTGATCTCAGAGATGACACGCTGACCCTGACCGGTGAGATTGAGCCCTTTGAGGGACCTGACGAACAGGATATCCTTATTGAATATGAAGTTGGTAAATACCTCCGGGAATTTACCCTGTCTGAAGTCATTGACCAGGAAAAAATAGAGGCGAAACTCAACGACGGCGTGTTACGTCTTAACCTTCCCAAAGTGGAAAAGGCAAAACCCAGAAAAATTGTAGTAACAGCCGGATAATACATTCATTAATCAGCCGGAGATGAAAGGAGGTATAATCATATTCTTTCATCTCCATAAAAAAAACCGGGGGACGGTATTGCTATTTCGTTAAGGAATAAGCATACAGTCCCCCGATTTTTTGGATGGGTATTATTGATGGCGCC
>JAOZOL010000245.1 GCA_029933295.1 Desulfobacterales bacterium
AAGAATGAAATTTGCGTTTTGCCTGTTTAAATATTTTCCATCCGGAGGACTGCAGCGGGGATTCCTGCAGCTTGCCGAAGAATGCATTTCCCGTGGTCACCAAGTGGATGTATATACCGGTTCCTGGGCAGGGGCGCGGCCGGAAAATCCGCAAATTTTTATTATTCCCAACAAGGGATTTACCAACCATGGGCGCTATCAATCGTTTGCAAAAAGACTTAATAAGCAAACCACCGCCAAACATTATGATGCGGTGGTGGGGTTTAACAAGATGCCGGGCCTGGATGTGTATTTTGCGTCAGATGTTTGTTTTGCAACCAGGGCATTGGAAAGAAGCTTTTTATATCGTTTGTCCCCGCGGTGTCGAGCTTTAATGCTTCTGGAACGTTCGGTTTTCGACAGACAGGCAAAAACCGAAATCATATTGATCTCCAATCGTGAAAAAACGTTCTATATGGATTATTATGGAACTGCCGAACAACGTTTTCACTTAGTGCCGCCGGGAATTTCCAGGGACCGTGTGGCCATTGCCAATGCACCGGCGATCCGGGAGGATTTCCGGCGTGAATTTGCGGTTAAACCGGATCAAAACATTGTTTTGATGGTGGGTTCGGACTATAAGAGAAAGGGTGTCGATCGTGCAATAAGAGCCATATCCTCCCTCCCGCTCCGTCTGAAAAAAAAAATCCTGCTGATGGTTGTCGGTAAAGGTAAAATAAACCCTTATTTTCGATTGGCAAAACGGCTGGGGGTTTCATCTTGTGTACATTTTGTCGGCGAGCGGAATGATGTGCCACGCTTTTTAGTGGGAGCCGACCTTTTGCTGCACCCTGCTTATTCGGAAAATACCGGTACGGTTTTAATTGAAGCCATGGCTGCCGGACTGCCTGTTCTGGCAACTGATAATTGCGGCTACGGTTTCCATGTGGATCAGGCCGGTGCGGGGAAACTGATACCCTCTCCTTTCAGGCAGGAAAAGCTGAATCATATACTGGTTTCAATGTTGACATCTGAGCACAAGGATCAATGGAGACGCAACGGGAAAAGGTATATTAAAAAAACAGATGTCTACGGCAGACACGAAAAAGCCGCAGATGTGATTGAGATGGTGGCAGCAGGTTCGTGACGCCCAGCTTTGTAAAAACCCTATGCCAAAAAAATATTGACGGTGATGCAAGGCATGAAAAATTTCAGGATGTTTTAAAAAATGAAAAAAGCTCTAAAGCTTTCTATACTTATTCCTGTTTACAATGAGGAAAAAACCATTCTGGATATTATTGAAAGAATCCGTACAGTTCAACTGCCCATGGAAATTATTGTCGTTAACGACTGCTCAACCGACAGGACAAAAAAATTACTTGATAATTATGCGAATGACGAACTTATTAAGGTGATTCATCATAATTCCAATATGGGCAAAGGTTCGGCAATACGGACGGCGCAGCAGTTTATCACAGGAGACCTGGTGATTATTCAGGATGCTGATCTGGAATATGATCCTTTGGAATACCCTAAACTATATAAATTTTTTGCCGAAAAAAATGCCGATGCTGTTTACGGCAGCCGATACTCGGGCAATGAGATTATGGTGGATAGCTTTGTCCATTATTATGGAAACAAATTACTGACATTATTTTCCAATATTTTTACTAATCTGCACCTTACAGACATGGAAACCTGTTATAAAATGATCCGGGCAGACATTTTCAAAAAAATAAATATCGAATGTCAATGTTTTGGTTTCGAGCCTGAGATCACCGCTAAACTTGCAAAAATGAAAGCACGCATTTTTGAAGTACCGATTTATTATGAGCCCCGTATTTATGATCAGGGGAAAAAAATAACCTGGAAAGACGGCCTGAAAGCAATTTGGTATATTATTAAGTTCAACATAATCAAAAAAGGATAACAACCGAACGTATGAAAGCTTTTTCGGCCGCCATCAACTGCATCGAAAAAAAAAATCTGATCGTCAACAGAGATTACGAATTTTTTTTGCAAGATATCCATATGGATTCCTTTGAATCCATATGGCGGTATAAAAACGGTGAAATTGTTAAGCATATTAAACCAAGATCAGTAATTCGTTTCCAAATAGCACACCAGAATAACAATAAAACAATATACTTAAAACGACACAACCGGGAATTCGTAGGCTTTTGGCGGCTGTTTTCCCTGTTTTTTCATAGAAAAAGTCTTTCACAGGGTTATCTGGAATTTGAAAATATATGTGAGTTTCGAAACAGCAACCTTCCAACGGTTATTCCCATCGCTGCGGGAAAAAAATTCTTTCGATTCTTTTGGGCGGAGTCATTTCTCATAACCGAGGATTTTTATCCTTATATTTCTTTGGAAGCCCTTCTCAAAGATCGCCCGAACTTTTTCACCGGGCAGGAAGGAAAACATAGAAAAAGGGTTCTGATAAACGAAATTTCCGTTCTTGCAAGAAAAATGCATGAAAACGGATTTAACCACCAGGATTTTAATGCAACCCACATTCTTCTTCATTATGATAATGAATCGGATGTTCCCAAACTCGCGCTTTTTGATCTGCAACGCGTTGAGAAAAATAAAATTTTTAAGATTAGATGGAAAATAAAGAGCCTTGCGAGGTTAAATTATACCCTGCCGGATAAAATTTTTAATAAAAAGGATAGAATTAATATCCTGCTGTTCTATAAAGGCAAAGACCGCCTTAATTTTTTGGATCAATTACAATGGATCTGGATTAAAAAAAAAACAGCCAGGATCAAGCGGCATACTGAAAAAAAATATCAGAGATAAAATTATGGCATATTCCACATGATTTGATGTTTTGGGCAATCTTTTTGAAAATGCAACTTGATTTATGAAAGATAAAAAAGCCATAAGAACACATATACCCAAGGGGACTTCATCACCGACCGCCTGCCATGCAGGCAGTCGGTGAGTTGTTTTAACGTCAAAACCGATTTTATTTTCATAGATCTTTCAGGATAAATAAGGACAAAACAACTGTGCTGCAATCTTTATCGCCTGAATATATGGGCAAGCTGTTCACAAAGACTTTTTTATGTGTACCCAGAGATTATCTATACGAATCAGCCCAGGGGTCGGCCAAGCGACTGAAGAGGCATCTGCCCCGTTTCTATTATTACCTCTCGCTCCGTCCGATCAAAAGCATTATCAGCCACCTCCAGACTGAGGTTTTTTTGATTTCATTTCCAAAATGCGGCCGCACTTGGTTGAGGCTGATGATCGGGAAGGTGCTGGCGGATCTATACGGTATAGATGAAAAGAATCTGCTGAACTTAAAACGCATGGCCCGTTCACGGCGGGAAATACCTGCAATAAGGGTAGCTCACGAAGACAATCCTGACTATAAAACACCTGAAGAACTAAGCACCCGAAAACCCGAATTTTCAGATAAACGAGTTATATTCCTGGTTCGCGATCCGAGAGATGTTGTTGTTTCACTATATCATCAGAAAAAGCATCGCGAAAGGTGTTCATGGGAAATACCGGACTTGGCAGAATTCATCAGGCGTGAAAGAGGCTCGGCAAAAACAATCGCAAAGTACTATAATGTGTGGATTGCAAACAGAAACATCCCGCAGGACTTTCTCCTTATCCGGTACGAGGACATGCAAAAAAATACAGTGCAGGAACTAAAACGCGTTATTTCTTTCCTTGGGATAGAGGGGGTCTCTGATTCGATCCTGCGTAACGCTGCTGAATTCGCAAAATTTGACAAAATGCGTGCTATGGAAAAAAAGAACGCGATAAAATCAAGAGCCTTGAAGCCAGGGGATCCACAAAAAAAGCAGAGCTACAAAACACGTAAGGGTGAGGTCGGCGGGTACCGCCGGGAGCTTTCCAAAGCCGATATTTTATTTCTCAACGATCTCATCAAGACAGAATTAAAAGCAAAAATTGGTTACTCCGGAAACGTACCAATGCTGACGGGGAAAAATTGGAATTCGGAACCAAAATAAGGCAATGTTCAATTTCGTGCCTGAGCCCACGATTCCGATCTGATCAACTGTTTTTTATCGATAAAAAACAATCCAATGTTCAGACGCTTATTATATCCATTTGATCTTGAAACATTTTGTATATTTCAGGCAAACCCTTCCAGTTTTTCATCAGACGATTGCAATCCTTTCTGAATTTCCGGTGAAATTGGATTGCCCATCGATATTTACGCATGGCATCCAAATCAATCACAATCAGTTTCCCGTCTGAAAAGATAAAATTTGTTGCTTTAAAATCTCCATGGCTGATGTATTCATTGGCAAGCTGCTGTAGCAGTTCCCCGAACTGTTTTACCAAACTTTCACAATCAACCGTTTTTATCCTGCTGGAATGAAGCAGATGATAAACATCTA
>JAOZOL010000701.1 GCA_029933295.1 Desulfobacterales bacterium
TGATCTTTTCAGGTATTATTTTGGTAGCACTGCCTTTTTTTATTAAAATATAGCGCATTTATTTATATTGTATGTCGTGGAATAATAATGAATTTCAAACCTTCCTATTGCCAAGCACAACAAATAACAAGCGCTTGCACTACCGACCGGGCTACAGCGGCGCTTTTTAAAAAGTTTTTGTTCATTGAAGCGCATTCCATTTTCAAAGTCTATTGCTATAAATAGCCCGGCGGGTGAAGCGCAGCGTTGGCTGGCAATCAGAATTTACACCTTGACAAAATACGCCAATGGCGTATAGCTTAATTATGATTTTTATCGAAACCACCATTTTTACAAAAGAAATTGAACGGTTGATATTGGACGATCATTACCGGAGGCTCCAAACGACATTGATGCTTAAGCCGGATGCCGGAAAATTGATTAAAGGAAGTGGCGGTTTACGAAAAATTCGTTGGAATCTACCTGGTACAGGGAAAAGAGGTGCATTGCGAATTATTTACTATTGGAATCCCCCTGACACTATATTTATGCTTTTCCCATACAGGAAGACCGAACAAGAAAATTTGACGCCGGATCAGCTCAAGCTGCTCCGTAGAATGGTCAAGGAGTTATTATCATGAAAAAAGAGCATTTTGAGAAGTTGGTTGCCAGCATCAAGGAGGCCGGTGACATTAAGGCTGGACTTAAAACACCTATCCGTGTGTACGAAATCAATCCGCCTGAAATCAAGACAGTACGACAGAAACTCAATGTGTCACAAAATGAATTTGCACTTATGATTGGAGTCAGTGTTCGTACTTTACAAAACTGGGAACAAGGAAGAAGAAAACCGGAAGGCCCGGCCAAGGCATTGTTGCGAATCGCATCAAGGAATCCCAGTGCGGTTCTTGATGCTTTGCACGTGGGATAGAATCAGCCAACAACCGAATTCACTCGGATGTGTGAGTTGCGCTACGCTTCACTCACACCGGTGATTCGGAGCATTATAAGACTCAAAATATAAAGAAATAATTTTAGGTGAGGTTTCTGTATATATCTTTACGGTGGCCGATTTTGATAATCAGAATCAATAGGACATCATCTTGAATCTCATAAACAATCCGATAATCTCCG
>JAOZOL010000246.1:0-1214 GCA_029933295.1 Desulfobacterales bacterium
AAAAGCTTTTAACGACGCCATCTATTTTGGCGTCAGGTAAAGTATAATGATTAAGGCAAACAGCAATGCTCCCCACATGACCGCTGCTTTGATTGTCGCTTTTTTTGCGCGTTCGGCTTCCCACCATGTCCGGGGCCTGACCCCCTGAATGATAAATGTTATTACTCCGGCCAGGTTTACACAGATAAGGTTGACTGCAAACAGCATTAATGCGCCCATGGCAGGTATGAATTGTCCTGAACCTGCAAACATGCCAACGGCAACCAGCGGCGGCATGAGGGCCACGGCAACCATGACGCCGATTAATGCTCCGGAAAATCCGGTCGTAAAGGCAAGGGTACCGGCGGATCCGGCGGCAAAGGCCAGAATAATATCAGAGATGGAGATGGATGTTCGGGATGCAAGGGCGGGTACACCCGCATCAATATTAAAAAAAACACCTATGCAAAGACTAAACAAAATGGCTAAAAATATCCCGGTAAAATTCGTTTTTAATGCATTCTTGCCAAGATCAATATCACCAAGCGTCGTTGCAAGGGCCAGCGCCATGTTAGGTGTCAGCAATGGCGCAATTACCATGGCACCGATTATGATGGCGATATCATTTCGCATCAGCCCCACTGCCGCAACAATGGAGGATAATATGGTTAAAAAAATAAATGCCCTGTTAATTTGAATGCCGGCGTTCATGTCGGCATACAGCTCTTCACGGCTGACGCGGTGCTTATTGGTTGAGGCCGGCTTTTTCTTTTTTGATTCTTCTGATAATTTTTCTTTTTTTGTTTCAGTTTCAGGACGGGGAATTACAGCTTCTAATGACATCAATATGATATTAAATCCAGATGAATTCCCGAAACGCTGCTGGAAATGATCCATGATCTGCTCGCAGTCTTCGGCAGGAACAATCAATTGCAGAATGCTTTTGCCGGGATCACGAAGATCCTCCCACATATTCACCACGTTAATATCCTTTGTCATCCTCGCAATGTCATCTGCTGGAACTTTTGGAAAGGTGATTTGAACGAGACGTTGAGTCATAATCTTTTACTTTTTGTCTGTTTAAATTAAAAAATATATATCAGAAAAAGTATATAATGCAAATTACAATCCTTTTTTATGGACAAGGTTGGGGGCGTTTGTTAATATATTGAAAAGTTAGTGTATTATCATGTCAACCGGCTATCCCCACAGGAGATCAACCCGTTGAGTCATAT
>JAOZOL010000246.1:1314-4357 GCA_029933295.1 Desulfobacterales bacterium
ACATCAAACCGAACGGAAAACTTAACCTCAAAGTTGTTTTTTGACCGGCGCGATCATTACCTGTTGCGCATTGTCAATGACATGATAGACGGAGACAAAACCCTCCTACATGATCAGCGGCGATTTTTCCATTATTTTCATCCACGGGGTATCAAGGAAATGGCTGAATCCCAAGGGCTTCGCATCGCCTATGCTGTCATCCATCTGCTCGAATCCTTAGAACGCGGTCAGATAGAAAATCGCTTAAATGCGCTTCGGGCATTGCGGGATGAAGTCATGTGCAGCGCGGACCAGGGGCTTAAAATCAACACCGCCAGGGTATTGATCGAAATTATGAAAGACCTTGTGCGTGCCCATGGGAATTACACCCGGCAACTGGAACTGGCCCATGATTTCCAGATCGTGGCATCCGGAAAACCCCGCATAGTCAGAGATTATCTCAAGCAATACCATCTGATTGAAATGCCGGAGGCCTGGAATCAGCTTGCCTTTGACGATCATGTCCATGATGCAAATACCAAGGGCAGAAAGTCCGCGACACATCTGATCATGGATGCATGGATTAAGGGAATTCGCCGCCTGCGAGTGATTTATTATAATTATATTCGGCCGGAAACTGCGGCAGAGCTGATGGAAGCAGCCATCACAATGGGCATCATGGTCCGCATCGGCATTGAATTTTCCGCATCCTTTTATGACGGGTTTGCTCAGATTATCTGGGTTCCGCGAGGTTTTGCAGATTCGAGGGATTTCCTTAGCTTTCTGGACCAGGAGTCGGTTTGCGCGTTTATGAATGAAGGCCGTGCCGTATCGGATTATAAGAAGGATCATGTGATGGCAATCTTTGATGCCTTCAATAACCATCACCGACTTACGATAAACAAAAAACTGGAAATTGAGCTTCCCCGCCTGGATAAAGAAGAATTTTTTGATTTTGTCGGCATGGGACAGGCGTCATTGCTTCATCTGGCAAAATTTATTCATTCCCGCCTCATGCCCTTAATGCAGGCAAAAATCATTCAATTAAGAAAACGCCATGCCCGTGCGGACAAAGCGGAGCAGCAGCAGATTGAAGCACTGGCGGATAAAATTAATCTGTTTAATGTGGACGCCATTGTCGATCGGTTTTTAAAGCAAAAAAAAAATTCGTCCATACCCTATATTAATAAAACCTGTGCTATAACGCCGGTGCCGGTTCTGATGCAGCTTTCTCCCTGTAAACTCATTGACCGCCTTTCAGAACTTCATTCAGCCTATCGCATCACCTTGAATCTGACAAATTTGAAAGTCGAAGATGTTTTAGAAATGCTTTATGAGTGCCGCGGAAGGATTTCCCGGCTTGAAATTTTCAACCTCAAGGATTATTCCGATTGCAAAATTGATCATATTCCTGATATCCACAGGCTCCAGCAGAGCTTGAACCGGGGCAACGTCCTTTTATTAAAACAGATCATCACCGAAATCATTGAAAAAATGACGGCAGCAGATGACCCCGTCTCCCTTTCGCGGATTCCAAAGTTCAAAAAAATCCTGGGTGATATTGAAACATTAAGAAACATGTACAGGATCGTTTCTTTAAAACCCCGTGTCGGAAGCGACTCCACCGGCCATTTGGACCGGCTTTTCGGAATGGGGCTGGTAATCATCGATTCATTGCCGATTCATGTGCAAAAAGAGATTAGAAAAAATGCGGGTTCCTCCCGACTGCTCATTCCGTTTCATGTGGATACTTCTTTACGACGAATTTATTCATTTCACGAGAAAACAGACAGTCCCCTGGGCAGAGCCTTGCATCTCATTCGAAAGGTCCCCGGCTTAAGATTGACGGCTTTAAAACGCCGGGAGGAATGGCTGGCCCATTTAAAAACAACAAAAATGGTGCCCCAGGGAAATATTGTCACCATGGGCGGTCAGGATGCGGATAATACCAACCGATTGTCATTGGCGCCACCGGAACCCGAACCGGTCAAATCCAGGCACTCCTGGCGCTATGTGCATCCGGTTATCCAAAATGTGTTAAAAATCTTCATCGGCTTTGTCCCCGCATTTCTGACTTTTTTATGGACCCATGACTGGTGGGTGCTGATGTATTTTGGAGCATTTATCTGGTTTGGCATAACCGGTCTTAGAAACATTATCCAGTCGGTTGTCGGCGGAGGGGGGATGCGGCGGTCTTCGCTTTTAAAATGGAACGATTTTGTCAGCTGGGACCGGCTGGCGGACTCGCTGTTTTTTACGGGATTCTCCGTGCCGTTACTGGATTATCTGGTAAAAACTCTTTTGTTGAACAAGGGATTCAGCATTAACACCACAACCAGTCCGATCCTTTTGTATGCCATAATGGCACTGGTAAACGGCGTATATCTGACCAGTCATAATTTGTTTAGGGGGCTTCCCAAAGGTGCTGCTTACGGTAATTTTTTTCGCAGTGTTCTTTCCATTCCCGTGGCATTCGCATTTAATGCGGCCATAGGAGGGGTTTTAAACCTTTTGGGGGTCGTGGGTGTGAATGCCATCCTGCAAAGCTGGGCGGCAGTGATCTCGAAAGCTGCCTCGGATTGTGTGGCAGGGTTTATCGAAGGGGCGGTGGATCGGGCCAAAAATGTGCAGAATCGCTTAAACGACTATCGTCAGAAGCTGAAACAATTTTTTGATTGTTATACGCACCTGGAAATACTGTTTCCCCAAACCGATGTCTATGATCTTTTAGATCACCCCAAAGACTGGTATGAGAAAGCTGATCAGGAAGCCAGAGATCTGATTATGGTTTTAATTATCAACTCACTGGATCTTTTGTATTACTGGATGTACCAGCCCCGCTCGCGTACGGCATTTAAAAATTTTCTGTGCGACATGGATGCTGATGAACGGCGGATACTGATTAAGTCCCAAACGATTCTTACCATGGAAAGGGAAATCAGCCAGATGTTTATTGACGGAATTGCGGGAAATAATTTTTCAAAACCCCTGGCGTTTTATTTGAGCCGGTCAGGGGAGTATCTTAAGGCCATTGACAAGTTAAATAACTGCGTGTGATCTGGCT
>JAOZOL010000702.1 GCA_029933295.1 Desulfobacterales bacterium
GGGATGCAGTGCCATATCTACTTGGTCCGGGAAAATGAAAATGCCGAGAGAATAAAAATCGGTCACCCAGCAGATGTCTATGAACTGGTAAAAAAGGAAATGGCACATGCTGACCGGGAAATATTAGTTTCAATCATGTTGACCACCAGCAACCATCTTATTGGCGTCGAAACCGTTAGCATAGGAACGTTGAATGCCACCCACGTTTCACCAAGAGAAGTTTTCAAAAGTGCCATCCTGGCCAATGCCAATGCCATTATTCTCTGTCACAACCATCCATCTGGTGAATTAAGCCCCAGCAGTGATGATGAAAAAGTAACAGAAACGATTACCAAGGCTGGTAAATTGTTAGGAATTAGGCTTATCGATCATCTTATTATTTCAAATAAGGGGTTTAAGAGTTTGACGAATATCGAATAATCTCATCACATGATCATGTGATGACTGAAAGGAGAAAATTATGAATCTGGCAGAATTAAGGAAATTACCACATTTAAGCGCTTCATCCATTGGCACCTATATCGAGTGTGGGTTGCAATACAAATTTGGGAAAATCGACCATCTTCCCCCAGAGTTTACCGCAGATGCATTGGTCTTTGGAACCACTATTCACAGGATATTGGAATCTTTCCATGAAGCAAGAATGCATGAAGAGATGCTGCCCTTATCAGTAATATTGGCAACCTTCGAAATGTTCTGGGAAGATGAACTGGCTAAAGCTGAAAACATCAAATTCAACAAAAGTGCTGATGCGAAATCTCTTTTAAATACCGGCAAATCATTACTCACCACCTATTATGACAAGTACCCAGATGACGGTTACAAAGTCATTGCTACTGAAGAACCTTTCATTCTCACAATCCCTGGTTTACCTATCAATATTATTGGAGCCATAGATTTGCTGGAAGAGGATGATGAAGGCACTATCATTATTACTGATCATAAAACAGCTGGCAGGGCATTTTCCATTGATGAAGTTGAAAAGAATATGCAGTTGACCATCTACTATATGGCCATGAAACAACAGCACCCAAACAGAGAAATAATCTTGAAACTTGATACTTTGATCAAAACCAAGAAACCACGGTTTGAGCAGTTTTACACCTATCGC
>JAOZOL010000703.1 GCA_029933295.1 Desulfobacterales bacterium
TATTTTCAATTGATAAAAAAGTTCTTATCAATTTTCATGCAAAATTCAGGTTGTAACTTTTTTGGGACGCATAAATTATATATCATATCACAGGTTAATGGAGGAAAACAATGAAAGTGGCTAATTTATATAATCAAGCAGAAAATAAACCGATTATTTCGTTTGAGTTTTTCCGGGCCAAAACAGAAAAAGCGGCACAAAATCTTGAAAAGGTTCTGGATCTGTTGTCTGCAACCAAACATGATTATATGTCTGTAACATTTGGCGCAGGGGGCTCTACACGCGAAGGCTCCTATGAATTGATTGATAAGCTTAAAAACGACCGTAGCCTTAATGTCGTGGCATATATCGCCGGCGTCGGGCTGGGGCCGGATGATCTGGTGGAAGTGCTTGAAAATTTTAAAACACGGGGAATTGAAACGGTTTTTGTGATCCAGGGAGATGAGCCCCAGGATGATGCCGCCTTTACCCCGCACGCGGATGCGTTGCCCCATGCCAGTGATTTGCTGGCGTTTATCAAAGACCGGTATGATTTTTGTCTGGGAGCGGCCGGTTATCCCGAAGGCCACATTCACGCTGAAAGCCTTAAAAAGGATATTGAATACGCCAAATTAAAACAGGACAACGGTGCGGAATATATTGTGGCCCAATATTTTTATGATAATAAATTTTTCTATGATTATGTCGATAGCTGCCGGGCAATTGGGATCACCATCCCCATTATTCCGGGTATTATGCCGATTTATACGGTCAAACTCCTTGAAATGTTAACCAGTGTGTGCGGATCATCCATTCCAAATGATGTCCGTAAAGGTTTGGACAGCATACCGGCTGATGATAAGGAAGGAGTGGTTCAGTTCGGCATAGAGCTTGCCACACAGCAATGCAGGGATTTATTAAAGCACGGTGTTCCGGGACTTCATTTTTATACAATGAACCGAGGCAAGTCGGTTAATGCCATTGTCACAACGCTCGAAAAAGAAGGGCTGTTGTAAGGATCTATCACATCTTGATTTAAATCGTTGTTTTATCTTTTCATGCAGCGTTGCTCATGAGTAGTTCTTGAATCATTTCATTTAATCTGTCAACTATGATTTAATTCAAGATGTGA
>JAOZOL010000704.1 GCA_029933295.1 Desulfobacterales bacterium
GCATGCAGATATAGTAATCCTTAAAAACGGACAGATGATTGAAGATGTAACCGTCAAAGACGAAGGCAACACCCTTTATTGTGAAAGCAGCGACCGGTCATTTTATATCAACAAAAGCACGGTTGAATCCATTGTCAGGACGGGCAAAAAAGGCATTGGAGAACAGGCAAAAGAGTTTATCTCTTCCCTGCCGGACAAAACCAGAGCATTTGTAAAAGATTATTTTACCCTTGTCGCCACGATTATTTGTATTTTAATCCTTCTGCTTGGTTTAGTGGCGTTTAAATTCTTATGGGTCAATATCAAGCCGGTTTTAAAATCCAACATCAAAAAACGGGACATCATACAGGCGGTCAAACAGATGGATGAGGATGAAAAATCGGTGTTACGGGAATTTTCACTTCAAAAATCCAATACCATTGAAATGCCGGTGGAAGATGTTGTCGTCTCAGGGCTGATCAAAAAAGGAATTCTTCAGACTACCCGTGAAAAAGGGGAAATCTCGGCCTGCGGTCTCATGCTTCCGGTTATCATATCACCTGCGGCAAAAAAGAAGATCACGCTAAAAAAAATTGATTTGCCCAAAAACATCATGGATGAAACAGTCCGAGACAAATTGGCAAGAACACGACCTCAATTTATGTACAAACTGGCGGGATTTTACAAAGACCTTGAGAAAAAAGACGTTCGGCAATAAAAAAAAATCACAAAGGGGTCAAATCCATCCTTGACCTTTTATAATTAAGCCCTTTAATTGTTCCATCATTCGGGTCTCTATAAGCGGTTAATCGTTTCTTCAAAAATATGGGGACAATAGCTGTTTCTTCGAGTAAAAGGGAATTTTAAGGCCATATTTTTGAAGTAGCGGTTTTGGGTATACGAATTCCTTTAGAATTTCCAATGGGGATTATCTTGATAGTCCTTGTTCGTAATTGTTTTTTCAATGGTATTGCTTCTTCTTTATGCTTACAGATGAAAATACTGATATTACAATAGCATAAGATAACACAGAAAGCTGAAGTGGTAATTCATTACCATTTTATGATTGTTTGTTTTTTTCAAGTTCATCGGTTACGCAATAAATGCCTTTTCCTTCCATGGCCGGGCC
>JAOZOL010000247.1 GCA_029933295.1 Desulfobacterales bacterium
GGGAAATTCCGTTTGGCGAAATCTCACAGATTTCGCCAAACGCATGAAAAACAAACCGGTCTCCGTTCTGTTTTGCGGCAAGATTGTCAGTCAGGTTTTCCGGTAAATTCCTGTAAAGTTGATCAAGATTGTTTTGTGCAATTTTCGCATAATTGTCCGTCATTTAAAAATTCCAACATGAGATATTCAGGCTATCCGGCTTTTGACAATTTGACGGCGCAGACTTTGTATTCCGGAATTTGGGAAACCGGATCCAGGGCGGCATTGGTCAGTCTGTTGGCTGCCGCTTCGGCAAAATGAAATGGGATAAAGACAGCGCCTTGCGGTGCTTTTGGAGATATTTTTAATTTTGCGGTGATTTCACCTCTCCGGGAGGTAATTTTTGCCGGAATACCGTCTTTAAGGTCATACTTGTCTGCGTCAGCTGCGGAAATTTCCACAAAATTTTCCGGTACCCGCTCATTCAAGCCATCCGTGCGCCGGGTCATGGTGCCGGTATGATAGTGATACAATACCCGTCCGGTGGTCAAATATAAAGGATACTGGTCGTTTGTCTGTTCCGCCGGGGGGATATAGTCGATTGCATGAAAAACCCCTTTCCCATTGGAAAATTGTCGGGTGTGGAGTATCGGCGTGCCGGGATGTTCTTTGCTGGGGCACGGCCAGTGAATTCCGACATTGTCTATGCGGTCATAAGTGATACCGGCATAAGAGGGTGTCACGCGGCCGATTTCTTCGAAAATTTCCCGGCCGCTGCCATACACCATGTCATATCCCATGCGCTTTGCAATTTCCGCGGTGATTTCCCAATCTTCTTTTGCGGAACCGGGTGCCTGTACAGCTTTGCGAACCCGCTGCACCCGCCGTTCAGTATTGGTAAACGTGCCGTCTTTTTCGGCAAAGCAGGCGGACGGCAGGACAACATCGGCCAACTGGGCAGTCTCCGTCATAAAAATATCCTGAACCACTAAGAAATCCAGGTTTCGGAAACTTTTTTCCACATGGTTTAAATCCGGGTCGGAAACCAGGGGGTTTTCCCCGATAATATAAAAGGCTTTAATGTCGCCGTCATGGGCCATGGGTACCATCTGGGTAACCGTCAGCCCGGCCTTTTCAGGCAGGTTTGACACGCCCCATGCTTTTTCCATTTTTTTTCGGATCGCTTCATCCGTGACTTTCTGATATCCGGTAAATACATTGGGCAGGCCGCCAACATCACAGGCACCCTGGACATTATTTTGTCCTCTTAACGGGTTCACCCCGCCGCCGGGGATGCCGAGATTGCCGCACAGCATGGCCAGGTTGGCCAGGGATTTTACGTTATCCGTTCCGGTTGTGTGCTGGGTGATTCCCATACAGTATAAAATGCTTGCGGCATTTGCAGAAGCATACAGCCGTGCAATATCGATCAACTGACCGGCGGGGATGCCGGAAATGGATTCCACATAATCCGGCGTGAATTTTTCAACCATGGCCTTTAAGTCGTCAAAGCCGGTGGTCCGGGAGTCGATGAATTCCCGGTCATGGAGATTTTCAGAAATGATCACATGCATCAGGCCGTTAATCCAGGCCACGTCGGACCCGAGATTTGGACGGACCCAGTGATCCGCGAATTCGGTAAGTTTGATCCGCCTGGGGTCAATTACGATTAACCTGGTATTTTTAAATTTTACGGCCCGTTTCACATAAGTGGACAAAACCGGGTGGTTTTCCGTGGTATTGGACCCTGTCACCAGGATCACGTCCGCATCTCCGATATCTTCGATGGTGTTTGTCATTGATCCGCTTCCGAATGCTGCGGCCAGACCGGCCACTGTGGAGCTATGTCAGAGTCGGGCGCAATGATCAATGTTATTGGTTTTCAGGACGGCACGGGTAAATTTTTGGGCCACATAATTATCCTCGTTTGTGACCCGGGCCGAGGTGAACACACCGATGCTGTCCGGTCCGTGCTGATCTTTTATTTCAGACAGCCGCCGGGCGGTCAGGTCGAGCGCTTCATCCCAGGATGCTTCCCGGAATTTTCCGTTTTCCTTGATCAAGGGAGTTTTCAGGCGGTCCTCGGAATGAATAAATTTGAACCCGAACCGTCCTTTGACGCATAAACTGCCGTAATTTGGGGGCGTCTCTTCAGCCCCGGATATTTTGATAATCTGATTATCGCGGACATGGAAATCAATCTGACAACCGACCCCGCAGTAACTGCAGGTGGATCTTATTTTTTTATCTTCCCATGGCCTCCAGTCATAACGGGCATCTTTTTCCACCAGCGCGCCCACCGGGCAGGCCTGAACGCATTCCCCGCAGAATACACAGTCTGAATCTTTCAGCGGACGATCTCCTGCGGCGATTATTTTACCCGAAGCCCCCCGATATCCGATGCTGATGGCATTATTGACCTGGATTTCACAGCAGGCCTGAACGCATCGCCCGCAGAGGATACATCTTGAAAAATCCCGGACAATAAACGGGTTGACGGTTTCCATGGGGTATTTGTCTTTGGTCGCCGGAAAGGTTTCACCGGAGACCTGGTACCGGTAGGCAAGGTTTTGAAGTTCACAGTCCCCCCATGCCGGACAAAGGTCCTCATTGTTATCCTGCTTTTGAATATTTAATTGAAAATCAGTCCAGTTTTGGCCATCGGAACCGCGAACCGCGCAGTTATGGTTTCCGGATGCCAATAGAAGCTGCAAGGACATTTTCCGGGATTTGATCACCTGCGGGGATTCTGTTTGTACTTTCATGCCGTTTTCTGCCGGTGTTGAGCATGCCGGCATGAGATTCCGGGCTTTTTCAACCTCGACGACACAGATTCTGCATGCGCCGGTCGGGCTTGCTCCTTTCAGATAACACAGGGTCGGAATGTCGATATGGTTTCTTTGAGCAACCGTCAGAATGGTTTCTCCGGGGGTAAAAGAAAATGAATTGCCGTTAATGAAAATACTTTTTTGTTCGTCCATAATTACATTTTTCCTATGATATCAAAATGTTAAGTTGTCATTTTTGCAACTTCTCAATAAATCCGGGCGATCTCTTTCAGAAAAATATCACAAAATGTGTGTCACCCGTTTTTTTTGAGAACTTACCCGTTTTTTTGTTCAAATAGTTTCATAAAATCGACAAGGGCTTTAACACCTTCAATCGGCATGGCATTGTAGATCGATGCCCGGCATCCACCCACGGAGCGATGTCCTTTCAGGCCGCCCATTCCTTCATCCGTTGCTTTTTTAATGAATTGTTTTTCAAGTTTTTCGTCGGGCAGCCTGAAGGTAACGTTCATTAACGATCGGCTGTCTTTGTCCGCCGTTGCATTATAAAAGCCTGTGGTATCCATGAAGTCATACAGCAAACCGGCTTTTTCCCGGTTGATTTTTTCCATGGCTGCCAGGCCGCCAACGGTTTCTTCCAGCCACTTCATTACCAGCTGGATGCAGTAGATGGAAAAACAAGGTGGCGTGTTGTACATGGAGTTTTTGTCCGCATATGTTTTATAATTCAGCATGGACGGCAGATTGTCGGGGCAACGATTGAGCATATCATCGCGGATGATGACCATGCAGACGCCGGCCGGGCCGATATTCTTCTGGGCACCGGCATAAATCATGCCGAATTTTTCTATATCCAGAGAGCGGGACATGATATCCGAAGACATATCGGAAATAATCGGCACACCTTTGGTATCCGGAAATTGGGCCCACTGGGTGCCTTTAATCGTGTTATTGGATGTGATATGGGCATAAACCGCATCTGTGTTAAAAGCGATATTTTTGGGGATATAAGCAAAATTACGGTCTTCAGATGATGCCACCATCTGATGGGATTTGCCTATAATTTTGGCTTCCTTGATGGCTTTAGTTGACCAGGTACCGGTGTTGACATAATCCGCGGAATCGCCGTTGGCAAGAAAGTTCATCGGTATCATGGCAAACTGAATGCTTGCACCGCCCTGCACGAACAATACATGAAATTTGTCATCCAAACCCAGCAGTCGTTTTGTTCTTGCGACAGCGTCATTAATGACATCGTCAAACCATGGTGATCTGTGGCTGACCTCTGTAATCGACATGCCGCTTGATTGGTAATTTAAAAAAGATGCCTGGATTTCTTC
Source organism: Desulfobacterales bacterium (assembly GCA_029933295.1). Lineage (GTDB taxonomy): Bacteria > Desulfobacterota > Desulfobacteria > Desulfobacterales > Desulfosalsimonadaceae > JAOZOL01. The sequence goes on from JAOZOL010000247.1 coordinate 4,109, forward strand.
AAGAACAGGAAGCGGCAATGTCGCCGGCCCTGCATTAAAATTAAAAATTCTATTTTCAATCATTTATTCCATCCAATTTGTAATTTTATATATCTTATAAGGTTATCATACTATTAGGAATTGTTTAAAATTAAAATGGACTATTGCAAAATATTTTATTTATGTCAACCTATTGATTCAGTGATATGTACAAGATTATTCAGATTCTTATGGATGTCTGTGCCAA
>JAOZOL010000248.1 GCA_029933295.1 Desulfobacterales bacterium
GTTATTTGACCATTTCGACCTGGTGACCCTGGAAAATCCTGATTATTATCCCGACGGCCGGGACCTGGGTGAGAATTACACTCTTACCACCTTGTCAGGCAAAGGGATGAAAGAGCAGGACCGATTCCGACTGGCAGCCAAACTCAGGGATATCCAAAACAGTCAATAAACTATGTCGTATTTCTTGGGGATATCACGATAATATCTCAATGGGATGAAGGTGTATATAGAAAAAAGTTTGGTCTGACGTAAAAGGGAATAAATATTATCATTAACGAGTCTTTGTTGCCGATCGGTTTTTCAGAATTTAAAAAGAATTTAAGCAAAAATATTATTGACTCCAAATAAAAACATACGTTATATAACGATAGTTATTTTAAATATTGATTCGTAAACGATAATATCATGAACTGGTTATGTGAATTTACTTTAATTGTTATAGCGTTTTAATTTGGGAGGAATGAATCAGTCACAATTTTTAATGCCGGGAATCCCGGCAAAGGAGGGCGTCATGGGATTTGTAAAATCATTTGAAGAAATTATGGCCAATGTTAAGGCAACTGCAGATTTTTACGATGCGGAAATGTTGATGGTTTTTTGGGAAACCAAACCGGAAATTATTGAAAAACTTCTGCCGCCGCCATTAAAACCCGCAGATGACCCAATTGCCATGGCCTTTATTGCCGATTATCCGGCAACCAATTTTGACTGTATTTACAAGGAGAGTGCGTTGTTTGTTCGTGCTGAATATGACGGGGAAGAGGGAAGCTATTGTCTGGCCATGCCGGTAACCAGTGATATTGCCATGGCCGGCGGCCGGGAGGTGTTCGGGTTTCCGAAGAAAATGGCAGACATTGAATTTAAAAAAGAAGACAATATCATAAGCGGTTGGACCGAGCGGCGGGGGGTTCGTTTTATGGAAATCAAAGCAACATTAAGCGGTCAGCCCAATGATCCGAAAGCTCTGGAAATGTTTGAAAAAGATTCGGGCGAAGAAGAAGGCATAATAAAAGGAATAGCCTATAATTTTAAACATTTCCCCGCACCGGAAACCGGGATGATGGATTATGATCCCCGCCTGGTGAAGCAGGAGACGATTTTCAAGCCCAAAGTCATGGAAATCGGTGAAGCGGAAATTATTTTTAAACCTTCGGACTATGATCCCTGGAGCGAAGTAGAGGTGGTGAAGATGTTGGGAGGCATTTATACGAAAGGGGATAATTCCATGCTGGGCGGGAAAGTGGTTGCGGAAGTGGGGTCGATGGAGTTTGCACCGTATGCATTCTTGAAATGGGACATGGTATAATCATCCGGGCGCGTGCCGGAGGCTCCCCTCTGCTGCGTTATTAATGACTCGCAATAGGTCCGATTATTTTAAGGAGAAAAGATGGCAACTCGGGATATTGATATCAATGTCAGTAAAGAAACAAAATCCATGCTCAAAGAGGTGGAAAAGTTCAGCATGGAGGTGATGCGGCCGGCAGGGATAGAACTGGACAGGTTGAGCGACCCTGCGGATGTAATTAAAAAAGAGTCCGTGTTGTGGGATGTTTTTAAGGGCTTTCGTGAAATGGACCTTCATCTGCTTCAAATCCCAAACAGGCTGGGGGGCATGGCGGATGATCTGGATCCCATGGCAGGCATTCTGATCACCGAACAGCTCGGGTATGCAGATGCCGGTTTGACGATTAGCATGGGGGTTTCCAGTCTGCCTTTTAATGCGGCAGCACAGTTTCCCATGCCGGAAATGCAGCAACTGGCCAGGGATTTTTGTGCGGATAAATCCGGTGAAATGGTCGGGTGCTGGGCCATTACGGAGCCGGATCATGGAACCGACTGGAGCCTTGGCGGGAACAAGCCAAAGTGCGGGCCATCAGTGACGGCGGTATTAAAAGGCGATGAATATATCGTCAACGGGGAAAAGTCCGAATGGGTATCCAATGGAACCATTGCCACCCATGCAGTGCTTCATGTGAGTCTTTATCCGGATCGGGGCATGGATGGACAGGGGCTTGCCATTATCCCATTAGATTTGCCGGGCATCTCCCGTGGAAAGGCTTTGGACAAAATGGGCCAGCGGTCTTTAAACCAGGGGTCGATTATTTTTCGGGACGCACAGATCCCGAAGAAATACATGGTCATTCCGAACCCGGATTTTTTAAAAGCCACCACCGGCCAGGGACTGGCCAACGTGAACGGCGGAATGGCGATTGTTTTTGCCGGTCTGGCAAAAGCTGCCTATGATGAGGCATACAGATATACCCGTAAGAGAATTCAGGGCGGTATGCCGTTATTTGAGCATAAAAATATCAAGGTGAAACTGATGCAAATGTTTACCATGGTTGAGGCAGCAAGAGCAAATGCTCGACGGATGGCCATGTATAATCTTGCAAACCCCATGAACCCGGCGGTTGTTCACGCGGTGGCGGCCAAGTGCCTGTCAACGGAGACCGCCACACAGGTAGCCAGTGACGCCATGCAGATATTTGGTGGGAACGGTCTGGCAAAAGAATATCCCATTGAAAAAATATTTCGCGATGCGCGTGCGTCAATGATTGAAGACGGAGTGAATGAAGCGCTGGCCATCAAGGCAACTGAGTTTATGTAATTTTTATTTTTTTCTCTATCAAGGGGCGGGATCGATTTTGGTGAATTGTATGTTATAATTCAGGCTCAATTCCCGCCATTTTTCTTATTTCGGAATATTAGGTCTTTCTGGTATGGAAAGCTGAAATTATTGTATGGTATTTGAAAGGGAGATCAACAATGAAAGAACTCAGGAACAAGGTTGCTGCAATCACGGGAGCGGCTTCCGGCATCGGTCAAATGCTTGCGTTAAATCTTGCCGGTAAAGGGTGCGAGGTGGCGATATCAGACATTGATATTAGCGGCCTGGAAAAAACAGCCGTTATGGTGGATAAACTAAACGGTAAGGCCAGCATTCATAAAGTGGATGTTGGCGATCGAAACCAGGTGGAAAATTATGCGGTAGAAGTTGTAAAACACCATGGCCGGGTGGACATGATCATTAACAATGCCGGTGTGGCAGTGGCTCAAAGTATTGATGATGTGAGTTATGAAGATTTCGAGTGGCTCATGGGGATAAATTTCTGGGGAGTGGTGTATGGCGTGAAAGCTTTTCTGCCATACTTAAAAAAACAGCCGGAAGGTCATATTGTTAATATTTCAAGTGTCAACGGATTTATTACCTGGCCCAATCACGCGCCCTATTGTGCCTCCAAATTTGCCGTAAAAGGATTTACCGAAACCCTGTGGCAGGAACTGCGAAATACAAATATCCGGGTATCCTGTGTTCATCCGGGCGGAATCAAGACCAATATTGCCCGAAATACAAGATTTTACAAGTCGCCCGGCAATAAAATGACCCATGATCAAAGCATTAACGCATTCGATAAAATGGCAAATACTTCTGCCGATAAAGCGGCCCGCATAATAATTTCAGGCATTCTTAAAGATAAAAGACGAATACTTGTCGGCCCGGATGCGTATGTGCTGGATTTTTTAACGCGCCTGTTTCCAACGGGCTTTGTGCGTTTTGTGGCAGCCGTGATCGGGCGGAGATAAACGTATCAGGATACTCGTTCAGGTTCCTGATTAAATGACATTGCGTTTTTGTATAAAACTAAGGAGGAATAACTATGAAATTTAAATACTGGATTCCATTTTTGCTCTTTATCATCCCGACGCCAATAATAACATACTTTATGTGGGAGACGCATGTGTGGGAGCCTTTTCCAAAAGAGGAAATAAAGGGTATTATCGGGTTATGTGTGATGTGGTTTTTTGTTGGCGTCACATATTTTAACGGTATCCGTTCAGTCCTGAAAGATCAAAAAAAATAAGGAGGAATTATTAAATGAAAAAATATGCTGTTACATTATTGCTGATTGTTTTCATGAGTTGTGGATCGATTGCTTTTGCACAGAATACAAAGAGTATTGATTGTGACTGTGAAAAAGGGGGATTGGGATTAAAACTGGGTAAGGCTGTTTGTGGTTTTGGTGTCAAAGTTTATAATTCGGAAAAAGGATGCGATACCAGTGTCGGGCTCGGCGTGGCCATTGGGGCTGAAAATGCACGGTTTCAGATCGGTGTCGGTTATGACATGGGGCTTATTGGCTTTGGGTTCGGATTTAGGGGCCCTGAAACAACAACAATGTTTGGTTTTAGTCTCGGGTATGATTATGGCGATTGTCAAATGGTCTGGCCATATGTGGATTAGCCGGAAGACCGGACACAGGCCGTGCCCGTGCAAAATTCAGGTAATAAAATCCGATTTTTCTAATATCGAAAGTTATTA